>JBJMIY010000051.1:0-3096 GCA_045806605.1 Rubrobacteraceae bacterium | reverse complement strand
TTCCTTACCATGGAAGTGCTCTACCGACTGAGCTACAGGGGCATTATTCCATTCTCGTGGGGGCGGGAGGATTCGAACCTCCGTAGGCGAAGCCGGCAGATTTACAGTCTGCTCCCTTTGGCCGCTCGGGCACACCCCCGGGCACGCCCAGGGGCCCGCACCCCGAAACGCCCGGATATAGTAGCAAACGCCACCGACTTTTCAACGCGGCGCCAGTGGAGCCTGGGAAGGGATTCGAACCCCCGACCTGCCGCTTACAAGGCGGCTGCTCTACCACTGAGCTACCCAGGCGAATAGTAGGCTTCAGGCCCTTGTTGGCTGACAAAACTGTGGCTCGTCAACCCGAGTCTATTCTACCAGCGGTTATTCACAACGGTTCGCCGGCGCGGATTACACGACGTTAGACCAAACCTTACCTGAAACCCGGTGCCTAAAAGCATGAGACCTACTATTGCGCTCGCCGCCGGATCTCTTCGAGCTTCCGCAGGGTCTCCGGCGAGAGCCTGTCCGCGATGCGCGAGCGTCGGGGAGCGGCGGGGCTGTGGGTCACGGCGGGGAGCTCGTCGAGCAGGTCTGCGAACTCGTGGGGGGTAGCGCGCGAAGCGCCACGCGCGAGCGCGGTGCGTTGCAGGGCGAAGTCACCGGTGTAGAGCGTAGCGGAGGCGCCGAGGCTGCCGAGCAGACGCTCTATGACGTCGTCTGCCGACTCGCCTGGGGCGCTGTAGACCACGCGCACCACTCCCCCTGCCCGCAGCTCCGTCCTCTCCGGGTCGGGACCGCCGTGGGCGTCGAACACTACGACGATGCGGCGCCCCGTCCAGCCCGCGGCCTTGAGGGCGTCGTTCACTAGGAGCTCTCTGGACTCGTCGAGGCCGCCGGTCGCGGCTGGCGCGTAGCGGTCGAGGGCCCCGATGACGTTGTAGCCGTCTACGATCACAAAAGAGGCCAACCTACCTCCCCCGCTGCCGTCCGGCCTCGTAGAGCAGGACCGCGGCCGCGACCGAGACGTTCAGGGACTCGACCGCCCCGCGCATCGGGATGGAGACCGTCCCGTCACACCCCTCGCGCACGAGCCTGCGCACACCTTTTCCTTCGCTACCGAGCACCAGTCCAACAGGGCCCGTGAGGTCGAGCTCCGTGTACGGCGTCCCCCCCGCCTCGGCGGCGTAGACCCAGAGGCCAGCCTCCTTCATGCGATCTATGGCCCTTCGGATGTTGGTGACCCTTGAAACGGGAACGTGCTCGCTAGCGCCCGCGCTCGCCTTGACGACGGCGGGCGTGACGCCCGCCGCCCTGTCCTTCGGGATGACGACGCCGCTCGCCCCCGCCCCCTCGGCGACCCTCATCACCGCCCCGAGGTTGTGCGGGTCGGTCACGCCGTCGAGGACCACTACGAGGGGATCCGATACCGCCAGCAGGTCTTCCAGGTCGACGTAGGGGTACGGCCCAACCCGCGCCGCCACCCCCTGGTGTACCCTGCCGCGGGCGAGCTCTCCGACCCGAGCCTGGGAGACTTTCTTCACGGGCACGCCAGCCGCTTTCGCAGCCTGCGCGACCTCGGAGTTGCCCGTTGAGTCCAGGACCTCGGAGACCTCCCGCCGCCCGCCGCGCAGCGCCTCGGTCACGGGGCGGACACCGTAGATAGCCTCCGGCACAGACTACCGGCGGCTGAGGATGGGACCTTCGGGGGTATCTTCGACCGCCCAGCCCTCATTGGCCAGCTCGCCGCGCAACCTGTCGGCAACCGGCCAATCCCTCTCGCGCCGCGCAAGCTCCCTGGCGGCGACCAGGCGCAGAACGCTCTCCCCCGGCTCTTCAGAGTACCGAACGCGCACCCCGTCGACGTCGGCGGCGAGCTCCTCAGCGAGGTCGAACCCGAAGATCGTCAGAACTTCCAGGAGAGCCTCGGATAGCGAGGAGAACTCGTGAGCGGCCTCGGGGCGGGTGGAGATCTCCTGCCCCGCCCTGCCGGCGACTTCGAAGACCGCGGCGATGGCCTCAGGGGTGTTGAGGTCGTCGCGCATCGCCGCGTCGAACCTCTCCAAAAGCTCGGCGGCGAGTCTGTCGGATAGTTCGGAAGAGTCTGTCGAGCCGGAGATCTGACGGTACAGGCGCGTGAGGCGCTCGTAAGAGCGGCGCTTCTCCTCCAGTATCTCGTCGGAGTAGTCTATGGGCTGCGAGTAGTGGCTCTGCAGGAGCCACATCCGGATAGCGTTACTGCCGTGGCGCTCCACGGCCTCCGCGACGTCCACCACGTTGCCGATGGACTTTGCCATCTTGTCCCCGACGAAGTTGACCATGCCGTGGTGGACCCAGGCGCGGACGAAGGTGTGGTCCGGATGCGCCCCGCAGCTCTGGGCGAGCTCGTTCTCGTGGTGGGGGAAGAGGAGGTCGGTGCCGCCACCATGCATGTCCGCGCCGGAGGGCAGGTGCTTCTCGACCATCGCCGAGCACTCGACGTGCCAGCCCGGGCGCCCCGGCCCCCACGGGCTCTCCCACGAGGGCTCGCCCGGCTTCGACGCTTTCCACAGGGCGAAGTCCAGGGGGCTTTTCTTGAAGCCCGTCTGGCCCTTCTCTGTCTCGCGCATCTCCTCGGGGCGCTGGTGGGAGAGCTTGCCGTAGCTCGGGAAGCTCTCTACGTCGTAGTAGACATCCCCGTTAGCTTCGCTGGGAGCGTAGGCGTGGCCCTTCTCTATGAGCTCCTGTATGAGAGAGATCATCTCCGGTATGTGCTCTGTGGCGCGCGGCTCCACGTCGGGGAGGCCGACGCCGAGCATCTCGAGACGCTCGTGGAAGGAGTCGGTGTAGCGGCGCACCACTTCCTCCCAGGAAATCCCCTCCTCGTTTGCCTTGTTGATGATCTTGTCCTCGACATCCGTTATGTTCTGGACGTAGGTAACGTCGTAGCCCCGGCTCTTGAGGTACCTCACGGCCACGTCCCAGAACAGCGGCGCCCGCGCATTACCAATGTGGATGTGGTTGTAGACCGTAGGCCCGCAGACGTAGAGCCCGATCTCCTCCTCCCGCCCGACCTCGACCAGCCCGCCGCTCAACGCGTCCCGCACGTGCACGCTCATGCCCGTAGTCTAGCCTCTC
>JBJMIY010000050.1:0-3226 GCA_045806605.1 Rubrobacteraceae bacterium | reverse complement strand
GCCGACCGTCAACGACCGTCTAGTTATACGGCAGATGCTTCGTTCTAACGACTACCGAATAGGATTCAGGTTTCAGACATTGGACCTCGGTAGCACATGCGTCGCGTTTGTGGGGGCTTTCGGAGGCGAAATAGAGCCTCTCCACGACCCCTGATGCCTGTAGCCTATCCTGGTAGCAGGCTCTCCCCCATCAGGTACTCGTCCGCCTGCCTCGCGGCCTTGCGGCCCTCGGCGATGGCCCAGACTATGAGGGACGCTCCGCGCTTGGCGTCTCCGGCGACGAAGACGCCGGGCTCGCTGGTGCCGAAGCCGTTTCGGGTCAGGATGGCGCCCCGCTCGGTGTAGCCGAGGCCGAGGTCTTCGAGAAACCGGTCGCGCACAGGACCCGTGAAGCCGATGGCGAGGAGGACCAGGTCGGCCGCGATCTCGAAGTCCGTGCCGGGAATGGGCTCGGTCTTGCCTTCGGTAGTACGCTTTGTGTGGACGGCGTGCATCTTCTCGACGCGGCCATTGCTACCGGAGAAGCCGGTGACGGCTACGGAGAAGGCGCGCTCGCCGCCCTCCTCGTGGGCCGGGTAGGTGCGGAGGATGAAAGGCCAGTCAGGCCACTCCAGCGTGCCGGGGTGGTCGGGCGGCTTCGGGCCGTGGGTGAGGACCCTGACCGAGGCGCAGCCCTCGCGGTGGGCGTTGCCGAGGCAGTCGGCGCTCGTGTCGCCGCCGCCCAGGATGACGACGTTCTTGCCGCGGGCCCGGATCTCCTCCCCCTCCACAGGCAGTCCGGCGACCCGCCGGTTCTGCTGCACCAGGTAGTCCATAGCGAGGTGGATGCCGTCAAGATCCCGCCCCGGGACGGGTAGGTTACGGCCCTGCAACGCGCCGACGGCGAGGATGATCGCGTCGAACTCGTCTTTGAGCTCCTCGGTCGTCGGGTCGTATCCGACGTAGGAGTTGGTGCGGAACTCGACGCCTTCTTCCTCCATCAGGGCGACGCGCCGGTCCACGACCCACTTCTCGATCTTGTAGTCAGGGATGCCGTACATGAGGAGACCGCCTATCCGGTCGTCCTTCTCGAAGACGACGACCGAGTGGCCTGCCCGGTTGAGCTGCTGCGCCGCAGCAAGCCCGGCGGGACCGCTTCCCACGACCGCTACCCTCTTCCCGGTCCTTATCTCGGGCGGCGGGGGCTTGGGGACGACCCAGCCCTCCTCGAAGGCGCGGTTGATGATCGAGAGCTCTATCTCCTTGATGGTCACCGGCTTGTCGTTTATGGACAGTACGCACGCCGCCTCGCACGGCGCGGGACACAGCATGCCCGTGAACTCGGGGAAGTTGTTGGTCGCGTGCAGCCGGTCTATGGCCTGCCGCCAGTGGTCCCTGTAGACCAGGTCGTTCCAGTCGGGGATCAGGTTCCCCAGTGGACAGCCTGTGTTGCAGAACGGGACGCCGCAGTCCATGCAGCGCGAGGCCTGGCCCTTGAGTTCCTCTTCGGGCCACGGCTCGTAGACGTAGCGGTAGTCCTGGAGGCGCTCCTCGACGGTGCGCTTCGGGGTGGGCTTGCGCCCGATCTTGAGGAAGCCCCTGGGATCTCCCACTAGCCCACGGCCTCCAGCTCGGCCTCCTGCCTCGCTTTGAGGACGCGCTTGAGATCGTTTGGCATCACCTTGACGAACCGGGGCAGGATCTCTTCCCAGTTCTCGAGGACCCTCTCAGCGACCGCGCTCTCCGTCCACTCCAGGTGCCGCTCGACCATGCCGCGCAAGAGAGCCATGTCCTCTGCGGACTCGACGGCCTCGAAGCCGACCATGTCCATGTTGCAGAGCTTCTCGAAGACCTCTTCCTCGTCGAGCACGAACGCGACGCCTCCGCTCATCCCCGCGGCGAAGTTGCGGCCCGTGGGCCCCAGCACCACGACGACCCCGCCGGTCATGTACTCGCAGCCGTGGTCGCCGACGCCCTCGACGACCGCGTGCGCCCCGGAGTTGCGCACGGCGAAGCGCTCGCCGGCGAAGCCCCTGAAATACGCCTCGCCCGCGGTCGCGCCGTAGAGGGCGACGTTGCCGACGACGATGCTCTTCTCGGGCTCGTAGGCCGCGACCCTCGAAGGGAAGACGGCGAGCCGGCCACCCGAGAGGCCCTTGCCCACGTAGTCGTTGGTCGTCCCTTCGAGGGTGAGGGTGAGGCCCTTCGCGGCCCAGGCGCCGAAGGACTGGCCGGCCACGCCCTCGAAGTCTATCCGGATGGCGCCGTCGGGGAGCCCCTCGCCGCCGTGGCGGCGCGCGATCTCACCCGATAGCATCCCACCGACCGTGCGGTTGGTGTTGAAGATGGGGTGCGAGAAGTGGACCTGCTCGTTGTTTTCCAGCGCGGGCAGGCACTTCTGGATCAACTCGTTGTCCATGGACTTCTCGAGGTTGTGGTCCTGCTCCTGCGAGTGGTGGATCTCCTCTCCCTCGGGCGCCTCGACCCTGTGCAGGATGGCCGAGAGGTCCACGCCGCGCGCCTTCCAGTGCTCGACGGCCTCGCGCATCCTGAGCCTGTCCGCGCGCCCGATCATCTCCTCGAAGCTCCTGAAACCCATCCTCGCCATATACTCCCGCACCTCTTCGGCGACGAAGAAGAAGTAGTTGATGACGTGCTCCGGCGTGCCGGTGAACCTCTTCCTGAGCTCCGGGTCC
This sequence comes from Rubrobacteraceae bacterium, assembly GCA_045806605.1. Taxonomy (GTDB): domain Bacteria; phylum Actinomycetota; class Rubrobacteria; order Rubrobacterales; family Rubrobacteraceae; genus JALYGY01. The sequence continues at coordinate 551 of JBJMIY010000050.1, read as the reverse complement.
TGGGTCGCGATGCCAACGGGACACGTGTTCAAGTGACACACCCGCATCATGATGCAGCCCGTAGCAACCAGCGGCGCCGTCGAGAAGGCGAAGTCCTCAGCCCCCAGCAGCGCCGCCACAGTGACGTCGCGGCCCGTCTTGAGCTGGCCGTCGGTCTGGAGGATGACTCGTCCGCGCAACCCGTTCTCGACGAGGACCTGCTGGGTCTCTGCGATACCTAGCTCCCACGGCAGCCCCGCGTGCTTTATGGAGGAGAGCGGCGAGGCGCCGGTCCCGCCGTCGTGGCCAGAGATGGTTATGTGGTCGGCTTTCGCCTTCGCCACGCCAGCCGCGACGGTCCCCACCCCCACCTCGGCAACGAGCTTCACGCTCACCCTGGCCGCCGGGTTGGCGTTCTTGAGGTCGTGGATGAGCTGCGCCAGGTCTTCGATCGAGTAGATGTCGTGGTGGGGCGGCGGCGAGATGAGGCCCACGCCTGGCGTCGAGTACCGTATCTGCGCTATGTACTCGCTGATCTTGTACCCCGGCAACTGTCCGCCCTCGCCCGGCTT
>JBJMIY010000049.1:0-2525 GCA_045806605.1 Rubrobacteraceae bacterium | reverse complement strand
AGTCGCCCTGCTCGTAGTAGGCGGCCCTATCACAGCCTTCGTGCACGGTCTTCCCGAAGAGCCAGGTCGGCCTGAGCTGCTCGTCCAGCGGGATCATCGGCGACATGCCGGCCGCCTGGTAGAGCAGCCACGTCAAAGTCTCCATGAAGTTGTCCGGCTGCACGGGACACCCCGGGATGTTCACTATCGGTATCCCGGCCTGAGAGCGGAAGTCCCATCCCAGGTAGTCGGCCAACCCCATGCAACCGGTGGGATTACCCGCCATCGCGTGGATCCCGCCGTAGGTCGCGCAGGTCCCGACTGCCACCACTGCCCACGCCCTCGGCGCGAGCTGGTCGATCCACCAGTTGAGGGTGAGGGGCTCGCCGGTAGCCAGATCGTTCCCGAACGACGTCCAGTACCCGTCCCCGTTTATGTTCTCGTTTGGGATGGAGCCTTCGATCACCAGGACGAACGGGAGGTCGAGCTCGTCGTTGGCCGCCTGGCGATAGACCTGCAGGAAGTCCTCCCCGCCGAGCGAGGGGTCAAGCACCTTGTTGTGCAGGTGTACCTGGGGCAGCCCCGGTATGTTTCCCAACAGCACGTCCTCGATGCTGGGCAGCGAGGCCGCCGTGACGGAGACCGAGTCCCCATCGCAGCTCATGCCCTCGGAGATCCAGAGTATGTGAACCTCCTCTACTCCCGGCCCATAGCTAGTGGCTTGAGTCTCAGTCACGAACTACTCCTCCTTCCCACCTCGTGGCCCCTGGAAAGAACGCCCGTATTGCCAGCCGTACCCAGATGAACGAAAAACTTCCCTGCTTGGACTCCGTGAGGAAACTACTACGGTGTCCGAGAGCGCGACCTACCTTTCCCCTACCCGAGTCGGGTACACCAGTTATTGGCGCTCGGGTGCTTTCCCACCACCGCGGAACGCCGAAGCTAGCTCAGAACGTTATTATAATTACGGGTACAAATCAAGGTAGGATTTCGGAGTGAGTCGGTCTCGAGCCTGGGGGATGGCATGGCCAATTCGGTGGAGCTCTACGTCACGGCGGGCTGCCCTTACAGCGCCTCCGCCCGCGAGGATCTGGAGTGGCGCGGGGTGGACTTCGTAGAGTACGACGTCGAGCAGGACCGCGACGCCTACGAGCGGATGCTCGAGCTTACGGGCGGTAACCGCACGGTCCCCGTGATAGTGGAGGAGGGCAAGCCCGTCCAGGTAGGCTGGATGGGCCAGGGTTGCTTCGTGTAGGGGGGCGGTTCGCGAACCGCCCCAAACGATCGTCTTCGTATCCTGTAGCATTCGGCGGGTCCGTCGGGAGGCCCAGTCAGGAGCGAGGTTGGAAGATCGGGGGCGGAGCGCCGCCGGCAGAGAGGCGCCGGAGACGAAGGATCGGTACCCGCACCTCCTCGCGGTCCCGACCCGCTGGATTGACAACGACGTCTACGGCCACGTCAACAACGTCGTCTACTACTCGTACTTCGACACGGTGGTGAACGGGTATTTGATCTCCTCCGGCGCCCTCGACATCGAGAAGAGCCCCGTCATCGGGCTCGTCGTCGAGACGCAGTGCCGCTACTTCAAGCCCATAACCTTCCCAGACGCCGTGCACGCCGGCCTGCGCGTAGCCCGTCTCGGCAAGAGCAGCGTCCGGTACGAGATCGGGATCTTCCGCAACGACGAGGAGACCGCAGCGGCCCAGGGGCACTTCGTCCACGTCTACGTCGATCGCGGAAACCGCCGGCCCACAACGCTTCCACCGGTGATGAGGGAGGCGCTGGAACGGGTACTCCTCCCGGAGGGGTAGCCGGGCCTACGTCGCGGCGAGGGAGGCGGCGCGCGGCGCGACCACCGTCGCGAGCTCCTCGAGCAGCGCCTCGTCCTCCTGCGTGAAGGCGCCGCGCTCGTCGCTGTCTATGTCGAACTGACCGACGATCTGCCCGTCCTCGCGGATGAGGACCACAAGCTCCGAGCGGGTCGAGAGCGAGCAGGCCAGGTAGTTGTCGAGCTCGCGCACGTCATCGACGAGCTGGTTCCTGTCCTCGGCCACCGCGGTGCCGCAGACCCCATCGCCTACCGGTATGCGCGAGTGCTCCGGTGGCTCCTCCGATCCGGCGAAGGGCCCGACCACGAGCGTACCGTCAACGAGCAGGTATATTCCGCTCCAGTCCCAGCGCGGGTGCGCCTCATGGACGAGCCGCACGACATCCTCCAGTACCTCGTCGTCCGGTGCGTCCGAGGCTACCAGCGCTTCCACCTCGGCCCGCAGCTTCGAGCGGTCCCGGCTGTTCATACTCCGTTCTCTCATCGGTGATCTCCTCGTCTTCGCGAAAGGATTCCCGGATATGATAACGTCTGACCCCTCTTCGGCTCACCGCACGTTGCGGGTGCCCCTCTCGTCCATGTAGCCGAGGTGGAGGTGGTCCTCGTGCAGCTCGAGCTGGTCCCGCTCCAGCACCCAGCCTCTCTCGCGCCCATAACCCAGAGCTCTGGTCCAGGCTGGCGGGCCTATGATCTGGTCCGGCCTGACCCGCGCTGGGAG
>JBJMIY010000048.1:0-3264 GCA_045806605.1 Rubrobacteraceae bacterium | reverse complement strand
GCTACGCGTCGCCCATGAACTGTTATCCTCGGGAGCGGGAAAGATCACGGGGTTGGCAGCGAACCACGCGGCTACCGCCGCGCCTTGCTTCCAGCTCCGGTTCCAAAAAGGGAGGTAAACCAGGGGGTGGGTGAGGATGCGGGTCCACACGCTCCAGGGGTTCGAGTGTCGCTTCCAGGTCTTCTCGGTGAGTATGGCCACGTCGTGCTCCCGTGCGCTTTCCGATTGGAGCGAGGCTCCGCCCGCACGGGTACCCCTTTTGCTCAGCAGTATAGCCGCTGGGCGCATGCTCGGCCTCCGTGATGGGGGCTAACTGTAGCCGGAGGCCCTCTAGTGAGCGGCCCCGGTCCTCCCTTGTGCACCTTCTCGGCTCTGCGCGGGGGCAGCGCTGGCGGAGAGTTGTTGCCGCGACCGAGCCCGTATCGGCCCGCGGCGATTACCACAACGGGAGGGCAACCCTTCACGGTACGCATAGCCCTGTTGACGCGGCGGCGGTGCGACTCATCGCATGGTCTGCGAGGAGGTGGAGGATCTCGTTGTCATTGGCTGACCGAGCACCTCGAGATCTGGCACGCCACAGCCGACGCACATCCCACGCGTTTCGCTCTAAAATGCACGCCCGTGCACTGGAGAAGGGAGAGTTAGAACATGCTAGAGAATGTACCCTGCCGGTTGGAGCGGCTTCCTGAGCTTGCTTACAATCTCTTCTGGACCTGGCAGGTCGAGACCCGAGAGCTGTTCAGGCGCCTGGATCCGGAGCTATGGGAGGCCACGCAACACAACCCCGTACGGCTCCTGCGGGAAACCCCCAACCTGGGAGCCGCCGCCGAGGATGCGGGCTTCGTAGAGGCTTACCACCGGTCTTTGCGCGACCTGGACGGCTACCTCGGCCGGCGCGACACCTGGATGGCGCGCGCCTACCCGGACTTTCCGGGCCCGGTGGCCTACTTCTCGGCGGAGTTCGGGGTGCACGAGTCGCTCCCGGTCTACTCCGGCGGCCTGGGTATCCTCGCAGGCGACCACCTCAAGGGCGCCTCGGATCTTGGCGTCCCCCTTGTCGGGGTTGGCATCCTCTACGCTCAGGGCTACTTCCGCCAGCGCCTCGACGCCGAGGGTCGCCAGCAAGAAGCGTACGAAAACCTGGAACCGGAGAGCCGGCCTGTCGTGCCCGCCCTCGATGCTGAGGGCCGCGAGGTGTTGGTTAGCGTCGAGCTGCCAGGCCGCGAAGTGTTCCTGAAGGTCTGGAAGGCAGAGGTCGGACGAGTCTCGGTACTCTTCCTCGACGCGGACATTCCCGAGAACGCCCCCGAGGATCGCGCGCTCACCGCCCGGCTCTACGGCGGCGACTTGCGCACCCGCATCGTCCAGGAGCTCGTCCTGGGCGTCGGCGGCGTCCGGGCGCTGCGCGGCGTCGGTATCTACCCTGCCGCCTACCACATGAACGAGGGTCACGCAGCTTTCTCCGTCCTCGAGAGGATGCGCGAGCTAGTCGCGACTGGGAGCTCTTTCGAGGATGCCCGCGAGGAGGTCACCCGGCACACTATCTTTACTACTCACACTCCGGTTCCCGCTGGCCACGACGCTTTCCCCCCGGACCTCTTCCGCGAGTTCACCGCCGGGTGGCCCGCCGCTCTGGGCACCGACGAGAAGGGGCTGTGGAGCCTCGGGCACCACGACGAGGATTGGGGGCCGGCCTTCAACATGACCGTCCTCGCGATGAACCTTTCGGCGGCGCGCAACGCCGTCTCCAAACTGCACCGCGAAGTCTCCCTCGACATGTGGGGCTACCTCTTCCCGGGCGAGGAAGAGCCCATAACTTACGTCACCAATGGCGTTCACACCTGGAGCTGGCTAGCCCCCCAGATGGGTGCCCTTCTCGACCGCCACGGCGGCGGAAAGGCCTGGCGTGAGGAGATCGAACGACCGGCGTCCTGGTCGTTCGTCGACGAGATCCCACAGGGCGAGCTCTGGGAGACCCACCGTACTACAAAACGCGGGATGGCCGAGTTCGTCAACCACCGCTTACGTGGAAAGGCCGGGAGCGGGGCTCTAGATCCCGACGTACTAACTATCGGCTTCGCCCGCCGCTTCGCCACTTACAAGCGGGCAACCCTCCTCCTCACCGACCCGGAGCGGTTGCGCAGGATCGCGAAAGACCCTGACCGCCCGGTTCGGTTCCTCTTCGCTGGCAAGGCTCACCCTGCCGACGAGCCAGCCAAGGAGCTCATCAGGGCGCTGTACAGGGCATCCGCAGAAGACTTCGCCGGGCACCTCGTTATCCTCGAGGACTACGATATGGACGTTGCGCGACGCCTCGTGCAAGGCGTTGACCTCTGGCTCAACAACCCCCGCCGCCCCCTGGAGGCGAGCGGCACCTCCGGCCAGAAGGCCTCCCTCAACGGCGCCCCGAACTTCAGCGCCCTCGACGGCTGGTGGCCGGAGGCCTACAACGGCCGCAACGGCTGGACCATCGGTCATGAGAGGGAGTACGCCTCCCTCGAAGAGCAGGACACCGAAGACGCCGAGTCCCTCTACACAACACTCGAAAGCTCCATCGTTCCCCTCTACTACGACCGCAGTGCCTCGGGCGTCCCGGAAGGATGGGTCGCGATGATGAAGGAGGCCATAAAGACCGTCGCCCCCACCTTCAGCACACAGCGTATGGTCCAGGACTATGTGCGCGAGCTCTACCTTCCGCACGCAACGCCTGCCGACTGAGAAACCTGGCGCGGATGCAAAACCCTACACCCCCCACGCCCGGAATAACAGAGAACAACAGCTGAGAGAAGAGAGAAGCTCTGAGCGTCGCGCAGGAAGGAGCGCTCATACTCAACATACTCAACACTCCTCGCAACTACTGCTCAAAGAGCAGCAGCGCAAGCGTGAATCACCTCCGAGTCCGAGAGTCGCTTTATATGGTCTCTTGTAGTGTTGAGCATAGGGGGTTGAGAGAGAGCGGCGCGTAAGTGTCGTGAGGAGGAGGCAGAAAAAGGACGCTGCTCGGAGCTTCTTTTCCAGATAGGCAAGCGAGAGGGTATGGTGGGGCTCTGGGCCATCTGTTGGTCCTTGTGGTGGGGAGTCTCTGATGGCCCCCTTTCCACTCCTATACCACGCAACAGACATCTAGGGTGACCACGGGTGAGAGGTTATTCCCTACGGTTAGATTGATCCCGGTACGGTAGCGCGATACGCTACGAGTCCCTGGCGAGGAGAGGAGAGGGCTTTGGCTGAAGAGCGCACGGAGCAGGTCATCGCGGCCATGGG
>JBJMIY010000047.1:0-7763 GCA_045806605.1 Rubrobacteraceae bacterium | reverse complement strand
CGGGCGGCCGCTTGTTTCACGATCGAATGCATTCGTCTACTAGTGGAGACTCAGAGGAGGCCGGACTACGGACCTTCCGACCAGCATCTCCGGGGGTGGTGCGAACCTACTGGCCCCAGGTCTCGCGCAGCACACGGACCCAGTTCTCGTGCGCCAGCTTCTTCAGCGCCGCGTCGTCGTAGCCGCGTTCGCGCAGCTCCGCGAGCAGATTCGGGAGCCCTGAGGCGTCGCGGATTCCGAGCGGGACCTTCGCCCCGTCAAAGTCCGAGCCGAAGCCGACGCGCTCGACGCCGACCCTCTCAACCAGGTAGTCAACGTGACGCACCACGTCCTCGATGGGCGTGTCTTCATCCTCTGTGCCGTCCTCACGCAGGAAACCGACGGCGAAGTTCACGCCCACCATCCCGTCAGACTCGCGTATCGCGTCCAGCTGTCTGTCGGTGAGGTTGCGCGAGGTCGGACACAGGGCGTGAGCGTTCGAGTGGGTCGCGACGAGAGGTGTCTCCGTTATACGTGCTACGTCCCAGAAGCCGCGCTCGTTCAGGTGCGAGAGGTCGAGCAAGACGCCAAGCCGGTTGCACTCGCGGACGAGCTTCTTCCCCGCATCTGTCAGCCCCGGGCCCGTGTCCGAAGGAGACGGGAACCGGAAGGGGACGCCGTGAGCGTAGGCGTTGGGCCGGCTCCACACAAGGCCGAGCGAGCGGAGGCCCACCTCGTAGAGGTCTTCCAGAGCGCCGGGGTCCGGGCCGAGGTTCTCGGCGCCTTCGAAGTGGAGGATCGCCGCGAGCACGCCTTCGCTCAGGCAAGACTCGATCTCTCGAGCAGTCCGAACGACCTCGAGCTCGTCTTCAGACTCGGCCTCCAGGTCGAACAAAACCCCAACCAGTTCGTCTGCCTTACTCCTGGCATAGACCGGGTCAAGCGGCGGCGCATCCGCGACTTCGTAGCCGGTCTTGGTCAGGGTGAGCGCAGACTCCTCGGTCCAGCCATCATTCTCCGGGTTCCGAACGTAGCAGGCGAAGAAGCCGCCGCCGAAGCCCCCCTCCCTGGCGCGCGGCAGGTCGATGTGCCCGACGTCGCTCCGCTCGAAGAAGTTCCGCTCCTCTCCGGGCGCCGGGAAGCGGAGCTTGAGCAGCGTGTCATTATGGCCGTCCAGTACAGGTATATTCATCATTCGGCCGATGATACAGGCCCATCGAAGGCAGAAAAAAGAGGCCGCACGGCGGCCCCTCTATCTATCGCGGCTCAGATCCGAAGCCTCCTCTAATACTTCGGGACGCTCGAGTCTATCTCCTCGCTCCAGGCGTCGATACCGCCCCTGACGTTGTAAACGTTCTGGAAGCCGGCCTCCTTGAGAAGCTTCACGGCCCTCGCGCTGCGGCCGCCGCTCTTGCAGTGGACGGCCAGCGTCTCGTCCCGGTCGAGCTCGACCAGGCGCTCAGGCAGCTCGGCGAGGGGGATGAGCCTCGCGCCGATGTTCGCTACCTCGTACTCGTGCGGCTCGCGCACGTCGAGAACGGAGACCCTCGAGCCATTCCGCAGGCGCCCCTCAAGCTCCTGGACCGTGATCTCCGGCACTTCGTCGGCCTGCGCCTGGGCGTTGGCCTGGGGGATGCCGCAGAACTCCTGGTAGTCGATGAGCTCGGTGACGGTCGGGTTCTCGCCGCAGACCGGGCAGTTCGGGTCCTTGCGCAGCTTCATCTCGCGGAAGCGCATGCCCAGGGCGTCGTAGAGCAGGAGGCGGCCGATCAGGGGCTCGCCGATGCCGAGTATGAGCTTGACGGTCTCCGTGGCCTGGATGGTGCCGATCGCGCCCGGCAGTATCCCGAGGACCCCGCCCTCGGCGCAGCTCGGGACCAGGCCGGGAGGCGGCGGCTCGGGGTACAGGCAGCGGTAGCACGGGCCCTCTTCGGCGTAGAAGACGCTCGCCTGGCCCTCGAAGCGGAAGATAGAACCGTACACGTTCGGCTTGCCGGTGAGGACGCTCGCGTCGTTCACCAGGTAGCGGGTCGGGAAGTTGTCCGTGCCGTCCACGATCACGTCGAAGTCCTCGAAGATCTCCAGCGCGTTCTCGCTGCTAAGGGGCTCTCCAAAGGTCTCGACGTTCACGTTCGGGTTTATGTCCTCTATCGTCTCGCGGGCGCTCTCCAGCTTGGGACGCCCCAGGTCGGAGGTGCCGTGGATGATCTGGCGCTGCAGGTTCGACTCGTCCACGACGTCGAAGTCCACGATGCCTATGGTCCCGATCCCGGCCGCCGCGAGGTACATCGCGAGCGGGCTCCCCAGGCCCCCGGCCCCGATGGTCAAGACCCTGGCCTGCTTGAGCTGCTTCTGCCCTTCGAGGGCAACCTCGGGCATGATCAGGTGCCGGCTGTAGCGCGCGATCTCTTCATTCGAGAGATCGACCGACCCGTTGGGCGACTCTACCAATGGCTTTCTTGTCTGCATTTTGTGGAAAGACTCCTTACGAAATGAAAGTATGGGTGCGAAACCTGCGTCTGTAAACTACCTACATCGCCTTCCGGCACAGCCTCCGGCGATGGAGGGGATGATGGAGAGCTCGTCGCCCTCGGAAACCTCTGTGTCGGCGCCGTCGAGGTAGCGGATGTCCTCGTCGCCCTTGTACACGTTGACGAAGGAGCGGAGCTTGCCGTCGCCGGTGTAGAGGTGCTGCCTGAGGTCCGGGTACTCGGAAGCCAGGTTCCCGAGCGTCTCGCCCGCGGTCTCGCCGTCGACCTCCACCTCGGAGTCTCCTCCGGTGTACTGTCTCAGCGGCGTTGGGATCTTGATCTTCGGCATCAAAGGCTCCTTTGCAATTCTAACTTACTATCGGCTCTTCTTCGTAGCCAGAGCGGTCGTCCCTTAATACCCAGGAGCGCAGGTCCTCGACCCCGTTTTCACCTACGGAGGCGATGACATAGGAGTAGTAGGGCCACGCGTGCTCCCTGTCGTACTGGGAGGGCTCGGCAGGATGGTCGGGGTGGGAGTGGTAGAAGCCGAGCACGTCCATGTCCCTCTCGGCGGCCCGCTCCTCGAACTCCTTGATCTTGAGCGGCTCGATCAGAAACCTGCGGCTGCGCTCGTCCTCGTGAGTGTTCTCTGCGCGCCAGACGTCGACCACGATCTTCATCCCATCGAGGCTCATCCCGACCATGGCGCCTGCGCACTCCTCCGGGTACGACTCTCTGGCGTGCTCGTGGATGTGGTCAACATCCCCCCGTCCTATCTTGAGCGGCACGTCGTCCTAATCCTCCCAGAACCTCTCGGAGAGGTACTTGTCCGCCCCGTCGCACAGGATGGTGACGATGACACCGTTCTCGATCCCGCGCGCCACCTCGAGCGCCGTCGCGACCGCGGCCCCGGCTGATATGCCGATCAGGACCCCCTCCTCGCGCGCCACGCGCTTGACCATCTCGTAGGCGTCCTCCGTCGAGGCCCGCCTGTTCTCGTCGGCTACGCTCGGGTCGTAGATGGGTGGCACGATCGCGCTCTCCATGTGCTTCATACCCTCGAGCCCGTGGAACGGCGACTCCGGCTCGAACGAGATGACCTTTATGTCCGGGTTGTACTCCTTGAGGCGCCTCGCGGTCCCCACGAAGGTCCCGCTCGTCCCCAACCCCGCGACGAAGTGCGTGATCTCACCGCCCGTCTGCTCCCAGATCTCCGGCGCCGTGGACTCGTAGTGCGACCTCGGATTGGCCGGGTTGCTGTACTGATCAGGGTAGAAGTACTTCTCCGGCTCCTCGGCGTAGAGCCGCCTCGCCTCTCTGATCGCTCCGTCGGAGCCCTCGCCAGGGTCCGTCAAGACGAATTCCACCCCGTAGGCACGCAGGATCTTCTTTCGCTCCTGGCTAGCGTTACTGGGCATGCACAGCCTGACTTTGTAGCCGAGGGCGGCACAGATCCAGGCGTACGCTATCCCCGTGTTCCCGCTCGTCGCGTCCAGGATGGTCTTCTCTGGCGTGAGAGCGCCGCTCTTCTCGCCGTCTCGGATCATCCACAGCGCGGGACGGTCCTTGACCGAACCACCAGGGTTGTACCACTCGGCCTTGCCAAGGATCCTGACCCCGGGCACGTCAGCCGAGATGCTGGGGAACTCTAGCAGCGGCGTGTTCCCGACCAGCTCCGTTACGTTAGTGCCTGTTGGCTCATTAATCCGAGTAATCATGTCGGGATTATTATACAAGGCTGGCCTTTTGCGTCCAGCGAACCCCGAGAGGAGATACCCGACCAACATAATAGCCGGAAGGCTCCCTCTCCGGCCCTCCGGCTATGGTTGGTGCGCTGTGAAAGATTATACGCGAGTCGCGCCACCTTCCGCTACAGTGAAAATCGCCGATTATGCCAAAGATTCAAGAATATCGTGAAGTGTTCTGCGGCGGCAGGTGAAGATAGGAGTGTCGAGCTCGGTGTACGAGGAGGCTTCGCTCTCCCTGAGCTCCATCATCAGGTTCTGGAACTTCTCCGGCGACTCGGCCTCGAACGAGAGGATGAACTCGTAGTCGTCTATCCCGAAGCAGTAGGCGGTGTTGTTCTTCACGGGGTAATGCTTGCGGCCTATCTTCATGTGCTCGTCCATCATACGCTGGCGCTCTTCGAGGGGGAGTTGGTACCAGGCGCGGGTCTTGACGAAAGGGTAGACGAAAAGGTAGTCGCCCTCACCGGGGACGATGTAGCGTCTGTTCTCGAAGCCGGGCGTGTGCTCGCCGACGTAGATCGAACGCCTGCTGAGGGCGAAGTAGGAGTATGTAACCGTCAGATACCTGCCCAGTCCCGTCTTCATGAGCGCGCTCGTCATCTTCTCGAAGGCGTCGAGGTCGTAGCCTATGCGCCAGAGCATGAAGTCAGCGTCGCTTCTCAGACCCATGAGCGAGAACGAGCGCAGGAGCATGTCCTGGCTGTGTTCCTCGATCGCTTCCAGGAACTCCCTATTACCCCGCTCTCGCTCCTCGTCCCCCATGCGCCGCCAGAGAGGATCCAGCTTGAAGAAGACATAGTTGACGTACTGCGCCGGGAGACTCACCTCCGGGGCAGCTTGCTGCTGGGTCCTGGTCTCGCTCACTGGTCCTCCCTTCGGTTGGTCATAGTTTTCAGACTTCAGGTTTTTGCCGGCGAGAGTATTGACGCGTGGGCTATGTTCGTGTGCGCAAAAGGTGCGTTTCTCCTCGCCCTCTCCCCTAATGCCTGATGCCTGACGCCTTCTCGTCTGAAGTCTCCAACCCGAAGTTGTTCTCGTAAAGCTCGGCGACGCGCTCGAGCTCATCCTGTGAGAGATCAGGGGTATCGGGGGCCGCTGCGAACTCGTCGAGTTGCTCATCGTCGTAGATGTTTGGTAACGTCGAGACGATCTGTGGTGAGACGAGGATGAACTTCAGGGCAGCCTGGCCTAGAGTACGTTCGCCGGACTCGGTGAGGAAAGAGAGTTGCTCGACCTTCTTCAAGCCGTCGAGGAGCCACTCCTTCGGGCGGTGGCGGCGGTGGTCGTTCTTCGCGAAGGTCGTCTCTTCGGTGTACTTGCCCTCGAGCATGCCCGAGGAGTGGGGGACGCGCACGATCAGGCTCGTATCTGTCTCGCGGGCAACTTCGATCAAGCCTCGCCCCGGGTCCTGTTCGAGAAGGTTGTAGATCATCTGCACCCCGGCTAACTCACGCTCGCGCATCGCCCGCACACCCTCTTCGAGCCACCCGATCTTGGGCCCGAGGGCGATGCCGTAGGCTCTGACCTTGCCCTCCTCCATGAACTCCTGCAAGAGCTCGAAGAGCGCATCGTTCTCCACGGCGTCCATCTTGGCGTTGTGGAGCTGGAGGAAGTCTATGTAGTCGGTGCCGAGCCGTTTGAGGCTCTGCTCCAGGGCGAAGCGGATAAATTCTTCGGACCAGTCCTGCGGGCGCTCCTGCTGACCGCGGCGGGCGGTATGGTTGTAGAAGTCGTAGCCGATCTTGGTAGAGATGACCACCTCGTCACGCATCCCGCCGAAGGCGTCGGCCAGGATCGTCTCCCCGAGCCCCGAACCGTAGGTGTCTGCGGTGTCGAAGTAGTTGATGCCCTTCTCGAGGGCGCGCCTCAGGATACGCACCGACCTCTCATCGTCTACCTCGCCCCACCAACCGGTCGAGACCGTCCATACCCCAAAGCCCACCTCGGACACTTGTATGCCGGTGTCGCCGAGACCGCGATACCTCATCAATAGACCCCTCGTGTCATACCTCTCACGATCAAAGAGCTACCACATTCTACCGGCATCCGCTGTTGATGTGTTCTCAATCGGAGATGCGAGATCCCATCGTGGATAGGAGGGTCGCATATAATCCGCCGGGTGTCGAGGATGCACTTGATCGCCCGGTACGCTGGCGGCGAGCGCGGGGCTCGGGCGGCGGCCCGAGCCGGTGCTGCGGTGCTCGTCGTGGACGCGTTCCGGGCGAGCACGACCATCGCGGTCCTCGTTTCCAAAGGTGCCCGCGTGATACCGCTCGCCTCGATCGAACGGGCCCGATCGTACGGCGGCGCGGACTTTCGCGCCGGGGAGAGGGGCAGCGCCAAGGTCCCCGGGTTCGACTTCGGCAACTCGCCGCTGGAGGTAGCCGAAGCGGAGGTGTTCGCGGGTTCCACGGTCGTCCTCTCTACCACGAACGGCACTCGCGTCGTCGAGGCTGCCAGGGGAGCGCCCGTCGTCCTGACCGGTGCCTTCGTAAATGCTTCCGCTCTGGCCGACGAGCTGGCCGCCGGAGACCATAGTCTGCACGTCGTGGTGGTGGGTTGCGGCTGGGAGGGCCACCGTGCCTCCGAGGACGAGGCTGCGGCCGGCGCCATCCTCCACCGCTTGAACGAGCGGGGATCCGAACTGGACGAACGCGCCCGGCGCGTCGTCGAGGCGTATCTCTCTCGTCCTGCCGAGCGCTTGCAGAACAATAGCGCCGCCCGGAGGCTCACGCGCCTCGGGTACGGGCGGGATCTGGACTTCTGCCTCGCCGAGGACACCGTGCCGGTGGTACCGCGTCTCGTGGGCGAGGCCTTCATCGCGCAGAAATCTTCGGCCCGGGGGCCAACACAAAAAGAGCGATTTTATTCTTGACAAGGGATTGGCGTCCCTTTACTCTGGGGTTAGCCAGGGCGGACAAACGTTACAAGGTTCGCTCGACTCCGCCATGGGAAGGAGGTGAACCGACAAGTGACACTCACCATCTCGCACGAGAAGACGCGCGAAGTCACCCGCGAGGAGGTGGATCGGGCCATAGACGTCATCGAGCGTCACCTCGAGAAGGAAGCCCGTACCCGCAACCTGCTGGACGAGCAAGCGATCATGCGTCCGAAGGATCTGTGCAAGCAGCAGGGCCTCGACATGGTCGCCGAGCTGCGCGGCATGATGTAACGGCATCCTCTAGTAGGATCCGCTGCGTGTGCCAAGCGCCTACGAAGGGGGATGCACAGTGAAAGCGTCCCGGGTCTCCACGGGAGATTCAGCCTGCTGTCCATCCCCCTTCGCATAGGCTGAAAGCCGTAGGGCCGGGGCTGCTTTGCCCCGGCCCTTCTTTGTGTCTGGCCGGGAGAAACCCCGGCCCACTATCTTGTCTCGACGTTTTTCATTGAAACAAGGCGTTTTCCGGAGCGGAGGAGGAGGGATTCGAACCCTCGATACCCCGTTAAGAGGTATTGTGGGCGGCTCGTTTACATTCGTTTTCAGTTGTTGAAGAATCCGCTTACCTGAGCCGAATTCTCACATATGGGGTTGCTCGCTGTTCACCGCTGTTTCTGGTGGGTTGGT
>JBJMIY010000046.1:0-3334 GCA_045806605.1 Rubrobacteraceae bacterium | reverse complement strand
CGTCGAGGCGATCCGCAGGATGGTAAGGTTCGAGGCTGTTTGGGAAGAACACCCGCGCCTGGCTTCCCCGCTCTGCTAACCGAGGACGCTACCTGGCAGGTGCAGTTGGTCAGACTTGAAGATCGTCCTCACAGCATGCTTGGGAAGAAGGTGAATGTAAGAAGTTGGCGTAGTGTAAGGAGGGATCGATGCCGCTCGTGCAGGACACATCCGTCGGGTTTAGTTCGTTCTGTTAGCACCTACATGTTGGCGGCTGCCGTCGCTCTGAAGTCGAGACCGAGGTCCGCGCAGATGGTCTCGGCCGCGTTCCTACCCGGAGCCATCGAGACGCCGGGTCCCGGGTGGCTACCTGAGCCGCACAGATAGACGTTCGCTACCGGAGACCGGTAGTGACCCATCTCCGGTATGGGGCGCATCGCGCCCGTCTGGTACGGAAGCATCGCGCCGTGGCAGATGGTTCCGTGTACAGCGCTGCTCAGCTTCCGCTCGAGATCCAAAGGCGAGTGCGCCACCCTCTTTAGCAGCTTCGCCTTGAGGTCAGGGATGTAATCCGCAGTGATCATGTCGATGAGATAATCTGCGTACTGCTCTTTCACCTGATCCCAATCCCTCCCTTGGATCCGCCCGGTGGCGTCGCCCTTGATTTCGTAGGGTACGCCGAGCACGACGAACTTCTTCAGGTGCTTGCCCTCGGGCGCCCTGCTCGGGTCGATCACCGAGTCGTTCCAGCTAACTATGAGGGGTGTTGCGGGCAGCTTTCCACCGCGGCATTCGACCGAGGCCCTGGCCACGGGTTCGAGTGAAGGAGGCGTCAGGTGCACGTGGCAGGCTGCACCGGCCTCAGGTCCTGCCTTGTACTCGGCGGGGCCGTCGAGGGCCGCATAGATCACGAAGGCTGGGTCTCCCCACTCGTAGCGCTCCATCTTGCCCGCGATCTCCGAGCCAACGACCTCCTCCCCGAGGAACCTTAGCGTGAGCTGTCCGGGATCGACACCCGAGGCGACGAGGTGCCTCGCGGGGATCTCTTCGTCGTTCTCCAGCCGGACCCCTGTTGCCCGACCGGAACTAACCAGGATCTTTCCCACCCCGGCGCTGGTCCTGATCTCGCCCACCATAGACCGGAGGTGGCTGGCGAGAGCTAGCGACACGTGGTGCATGCCGCCTTTCACCAGGTTGTTTCCCACATCCTGCAGTACTGTGCCGAAGAGCCAGGCGAGCTCCGCGCCGCCCGCGTCGTCCGGGGCGTGGGCCATGAAGAGAGCAAAGGCGCCGAATAGGCACTTGACCTCCTCCGATTCGAACGTCTGGTCGCACCACGAGCGCATGCTCTGCAGACCGAAGCGGTACTCGTCCATCCCGCCGGGGCTCTGCTCCAAGGCGGCCGCCTCCGCGGAGAATGCTGGCGGCGGCGAGAAGAGAGAGGCGACGATCTTCTCCTTCTCTGCGAGGTAGCGCTCGACGAGCTTGCGCCAGGTCTCGGCATCCCTCGTCGAATATCTTCCGATGTTCTCGACGGACTTCTCGAGGTCCCTGCTGACGGCCAGGACCCTGCCGTCCGGGAAGGCATGAGCATAGACTATGTCAGGTTCGACGAGCTCGAGGCCGTGCTTCTCTAACTCCAGCTCCCGGGGAACCGGGGAGAGGTTGGCCAGCTGGTATCCGCTAGCGTGGACGTCCGATCTGAACCCGGGGAGCGTCAGCTCTTCCGTGAGCGTCATACCCCCTACGTCGCGATACCGTTCGAGAACGAGCACCTTGAACCCCGCCTTCGCGAGGTAACAGGCGCAGGTCAGGCCGTTGTGCCCCGCACCGACTACTATCGCGTCGTACCGCGTCGACATCGCCCCACCTCCGAGAAGTGACCCTTATGCCACCTAACGCTATAACGTCAGGTGCGCGAACCTCTCTCGCCTTGCCGCACCGGCGCTCGTTACCATGACTTCTACACTATCTGCGATACGATAACCTCGAGCAAGGCTCATTCTGTTTGCGGGTCCCGAGTTGGCGCTCGGTTCGGATATCTAACTTCTGGTGGTGATTCAACTCCCGAAGACGCGTTCGAGACGACCGGAGATACGTTCCCAGTGCGAACCGTGCCAGAAGACGCGCCCGCAGCCCCCACAGAGGAAGAACTCCTCGCGGTCCTGCAGTACGCCGGGAGGGACCCGGTCCGACACCGCGCCGGGCGGCACGGTAGCGAGCTCCCCGTTGCACTCCATGCAGCGCGCCGGTCGCCGGGATAGCGCGAAGCGGTCCACCACCAGGCGCAGTTGCTCCTCGAGCGGGAGGTAAGGGACCTTCATGAACCCCACGCTCCCGTCGCGCACCGGCCTGCGCTCCAGGAAGCCGCCGTCGCTGGTCAGGAGCACGCGCCTCTCCTCTAGCGCCTTCTGCGTGAGGGAGCGGTCCGAGACGTCGGTCCCCTCGCTGGCGTAGTAGGTGTCGTAGCCTGCGGCGCGTAGCCACTTCGCGAGGCCGCCGAGCATCGCGTCGCAGAGGAACCTCACGCTAGGACCCCGAAGAACCGAAACCCCCCTCTCCCCTGCCGTCCGTCCCGGCCTCGAGCGTCTCGACCTCGGAGAAAGCGACTTCCTCCGCCCGCACCAGGACGAGCTGGGCTATCCTCATGCCTCTCTCGACGCGGAAGGTCGCTTCGAGGTCGTGGTTTACCAGGGGGACCATGACCTCCCCGCGGTAGCCGGAGTCTATGAGACCGGGGGTGTTGACCGGCGCGACGCCGTGACGCATCGCAAGCCCGCTACGCGGCAACACGAGACCCGCGTACCCTCCCGGGATAGCGACCGAGATGCCGGTCCGGATCAGAGCCCGCCCGCCAGGCGGCAAGCTCGCCTCATCCACCGACCTGAGGTCGTAGCCCGCGTCCCCTGCGTGCGCCCTGGCAGGCATCCACGCCTCCGGATGGAGCCGCCGGAAAGGGACCCGCATTACGGCCGGTGGCGCGGTCGCGCCTGGAGAACGGAGCAAAGCTTTTTCAGGAACATACGGAGCGCAATATTAGCATTTCAGCACGCCTGCTTCGCAGGCTTGTCAGCACGCTCGGGCCATTGGCCCTCGCTTGTCAGCATTTCAGCTAGTAAGTGCTGAGAGAAGCTGACAAGCCGCCTGGCGAAGCCTGGTGGCGTGCTGATAAGCGAGGGCCTTCTAAAAGGCCCGAAGCGTACTGAGAAGCGTAAGCCGAAGGCTGGAGCGTGCTGACAAGCCGACCGAAGGGAGGCGTGCTGAAGTGCTGACAAGCTGCCGTAGGCAGCGTGCTAGTCTTTAGTTATGGACGAAGCCACAAGAGAGCGTTATCTGGTCACGTCGGCACTGCCCT
>JBJMIY010000045.1:0-4764 GCA_045806605.1 Rubrobacteraceae bacterium | reverse complement strand
GAGCACGCGCAGAGCGACGTTAGGGGCGATGACCTTGATCATGGCGATCTCGGCGCGCGCTTCCTTGTTTCCGGCCGTGTCCATCATGTGCGCCGCTTTCAGCGTCAAGAGCCTTGCCTGCTCTATCTCGATGCGCGAGTCTGCTATCCACTCCATGATCACGCCCTGCTCCGCGAGCGGCTTGCCGAACGCCTCCCGCTCCCTGACCCGCTCGCGCATCAGCTCCAGCGCCCGCTCGGCGACGCCGACGAGGCGCATGCAGTGGTGGATGCGGCCCGGTCCGAGGCGCCCCTGCGCTATAGCGAAGCCCTTGCCTTCGTCCCAGATCATGTTCGATGAGGGGACTCGCGCATCATCGAAGGAGATCTCCGCGTGGCCGTGCGGGGCGTCGTCGTAGCCGAAGACAGGGAGGGTGCGCTCTATCTCGACACCAGGCGTGTCCAGGGGGACCAGGATCATGGACTGCTGCGCGTGGCGCGGCGCCGACGGGTCTGTCTTTCCCATGACTATGGCGAGGCTGCAACGCGGGTCCCCCGCCCCCGTAGACCACCACTTGCGCCCGTTCACCACGTACTCATCCCCTTCTCTCTCTATGCGCGCCCTGATGTTGGTCGCGTCGGAGGAGGCCACATCCGGCTCGGTCATTGCGAAGCACGACCGTATCTCACCTCTCAGCAAGGGCTCGAGCCAGCGCTCCTTCTGCTCCGGGGTCCCGTATCGAACCAGGACCTCCATGTTGCCCGTGTCGGGCGCGTTGCAGTTGAAGATCTCGGGAGCTATGGGGCTACGGCCCATGACCTCGCACAGAGGCGCGTACTCCAGGTTAGTGAGGCCCGCGCCGTACTCTGACTCGGGCAGGAAGAGGTTCCAGAGCCCCGCCGCCTTCGCCTCACCCTTGAGCTCCTCCATGATCGGGGGCACCGTCCAGCGGCTCTCCGCCGCCTCGAGCTGCTCCTCGAACACCCTCTCGTTCGGGTAGACGAGCTCGTCCATGAACGCCTCGAGCCGCGACACGAGCTTCTGGACCTTCTCGGAGTAGTCGAAGTTCAACAGTGCCCTCCCGGCGTAGCGAAAAGCCTGGTGTCCCCTTCCCAGAGCCGAATTCTGGCACGGCAATCCGGCGCTGGCAAGCGGCTCGTCATCTCAGCCCGGCAAGCGCCAGAACGGGGAGGTGAGGCCGAGCCTGGTAAAGAGATCTCTTGTCTCCTCAACGGTCCTTCTCCGCCATCCGGGCTCCCGCCGGTCGGGGCCATACCACGCCTCCGCCAGGCGCCAGCACGTATCGAGCGGGAGAAGCTCGCCACGGGGCAGCTTCCAATCTGCGCACCACTTCTCGACGTGCTCTTCTGACCAGAAGAGCAGCATTGTCTTTCAGTTGAAGACGATGTCATCCCACCAGTGAGCCGCCGGGATGGCGAAATGAGCGATGCCAGGCGCGTCTTCGAGCGAGCCGTTGACGACCTTCAGGTGCATCGCCGTGCCACAGCAT
This sequence comes from Rubrobacteraceae bacterium, assembly GCA_045806605.1. Lineage (GTDB taxonomy): Bacteria > Actinomycetota > Rubrobacteria > Rubrobacterales > Rubrobacteraceae > JALYGY01. Next base: position 3,275 of record JBJMIY010000045.1, on the reverse strand, counting down.
CCGCACGAAGCCTCGATGGCGGCGTCTTGCCCCAACATCGCGGGGACTCCCGCCGCGTCCCAGATACAGTTGCCGTACCAGGAGCGGTCTCCGGCCCTTACCAGGAAAGGAGTCGGCACTGCGGAGAACGGGTTGGCCATCAGGATCTCGCCTGTGCCTCTTTGCAATACCAGGATATGCCCGTCGGCCAGACGCTGGAAGGACGCTTCGACGTTATCGGCCGCCACCGAGAGTGCGGAAGCCGTCTGCGCTATGGTCGGGGGTAGCTCTTCTTGAAAGACGTGGTCGTAGACGTACCGTCGAACTTCGTCATCGAAAGCGGTCTCGTCTCGGTCAACGTTCAACGCCTGACACCTCCGAGGATCTACGATACGCCTCCGGCAAGTGTGCCGCAGGCGGCGCCGTCGCGCCTCAGTCCGCGAGACCGAGTACCTCGACCAGGTCCTCGAGTTCGCGCAGCGTCTCCTCGTCGAGGGCGGGCGCTGGGAAGCGGACGTGGGAGGAGGAGATCACGCCGCGCAGCTTGAGGATCTCCTTTCGGATGCCGACTCCCCCCACGCCGAGCTGGGCCTCGAAGCGGATCAGGGGCAGGTAGCGGAAGAAGTATTCCTGGGCCTCGCGTTTCTCGCCCTCGACGAAGCGCCTGTAGGTCTCGACGAGCACGTGCGGGTAGGCGAAGCCTGTCATTATGCCCGCGGCGCCGCGCGCGAGCTCCTCGTAGAAGTACATCCCGCCGAGGCCCCCGAAGACGCCTACCTCGGTCTTTGCGTAGTTCAGGAGAGCGGAGATCTTGATAGTCGTGGGCGCCTCTTCGAGCTTGACGTGGCGGCAGCCCTCGATCTCGTCCACCAGCTTTGCGATAAACGGCGCAGGCATGACGACGCCCGTGTTGACCGGCTCGTCCTGGACGACCACCGGCACGGAGACGGCCTCGGCCACCCGCCTGTAGTGCTCGAAGACGAGGTCCAGGCTTCTCTGGTTGTTTGGCGGCGCGACCATGACGGCCGCCGCGCCCGCCTCTTCCGCCGCGCGGGCCCTCTCCACGACTATCCTCGTCGCTACCGCCGAGCAGCCCACGACCACCGGCACGCGCCCGCCGATGGCGGAGACGTAGCGATCGGTTACGGCCTGCCGCTCGGTGTCCGAGAGCTTGTGCGCTTCGCCCATGATCCCGAGTATGGTGACGCCGTGGACGCCGGAGTTCAGGTAGAACCCGGCGAGCGAGTCGATACTCTCCTCGTCCAGGTCACCCTCGCCGGTGAAGGGGGTGAGCGCTATGGTACAGACGCCGTGCAGGGGCATGGGACCAGTATAGCGAGGATAGGGTCAAAGTTTACCCTCCCGGGGTGCTCGGCAGGCGCTACACTCTTCGGCAATGGAGCAGATACTCCGCCTGATCGAGCACTACGGCTACCTGGTCGTGTTCTTCGGGGTGATGCTGGAGAGCACGGGCGTGCCGCTCCCCGGCGAGACCATCCTGGTTGCCTCCGGCTTCCTGGCGCAGCGGGGCCACCTCGACGTGGGCGACGCCATCCTGTTCGGCATCCTCGGGGCGGTCACGGGCGACCAGCTAGGCTACTGGGTGGGGCGAGAGGGGGGACGCCCGTTCGTGCTGCGCTGGGGGCGCTACGCTCGGATCACCCCCGAGCGCCTCTCCCGCGCAGAGGTTTTCTTCGCCCGCCATGGGGGGAAAGCTGTGTTCCTGGCCCGCTTCTTCTCGGGTCTCCGGGTATTCGGGGCTCTGGTGGCGGGCATAAGCCGGATGCGCTGGGAGGCCTTCACCCTCTACAACGCACTCGGCGGGACCGTCTGGGCGACTGCCGTGGTCCTGGTCGGCTACCTCGTGGGCGGCAGCATCGGGCTCGTGGAGCGGTGGCTGGGACGGGCCACGCTACTGCTTGCCGTTCTCGTCGCCGTGGTGGTCGGCCTGTACCTCCTATACCGTTGGGTGATCGCCCACCGGGCGCTGCTCGCAGGCTACGGAGAAGCCGCCCGCGCCTACCCGCCGGTGGCGCGACTCGGAGCCCGCTACAAAGTACAGCTCAGCTGGCTGCTTCGGCGCCTCACGCCGGGCCAGTACCTGGGGCTGCACCTGACGCTCGGCCTGGCGGCGGCCGCGGGGTGCCTGTGGCTGTTCGGAGGGTTGGCCGAAGACGTCCTCACCAACGATCCCATCGTGCGCTACGACCAGGCGATAGCCGCTTACCTGCACTCCCTGGCGACCCCGCCCCTGACGACGTTCTTCCTGATCGTCACGGCCCTCGGCTCCATCGAGACATTAGCCCTCGTAGGGGTGGTCGTCGCGGCGATCCTCGCCTGGCAGAGGCAATGGCTCTACCTCTGGACCTGGGCCGCAGCGGTGGGCGGCAGCGCATTGCTCAACCGTCTGATCAAGGATCTGTTCGCCCGGCCCCGACCCTTCTTCGAACACCCATTGCTGCTGGAGACCTCCTACTCTTTCCCGAGCGGCCACGCGATGGAGTCCTTCGTCGTGTACGGGATGCTGGCCTATTTCGCCGTGCTGACGCTGCGGAGTTGGCGCGCGCGGACCGCCATGGTAATCGGCGTAGCGCTCCTGGTGATCTTGATCGGCTTCAGCCGGATGTACCTCGGGGTCCACTACTTCAGCGACGTCGTGGCGGGATACGCTGCTGGGGGCGTGTGGTTGAGCGCCCTCATCACGGGCGCCGAGACGATCCGGCGAAGCAAATCCCGCTCTAACCAGGCCCTGGACGAGTCACCAGGAAAGCACCTTCCGCGAGCTTCGGGATAAGGAGATGCTCGAGCTTAGCGGTTCTGGCCGGCAATTTGAGAAGAACGGTCGCCTCCAACATGATCTTCTCGCCGTGATCTCATTCCACTCCAGAGTCATGATGCTGTTGCCGACGGGCGATTCAGACTGGCAGCGCTCTAATGGTCGCTTCTACGCTATGCTGGGAGGGGAGCCCGAGATCGAGTTGGCGCCGATCCAACCACTTGCGCACGTCTTGCTTAAAGGGACCGCGTGCGAAGTTGAGGTTTTTAGACGGAGGCTCCCGTGCCTGCACCTATTGGCCACTGCTCTACATCTTTGTACCATCAACTACAAGGTATTCCGGGATGTGAGATAATAGGGGGGCAACAGAAGCGATCATTGAGCGATCTCTGTGTGCGCCGACCGGCATGGACCTGGTTCTTGAAGGGCGGTGCACATGCACTCCGCAGTACGCGTTATCCTGGTTGACGACCACACCATGTTCCGGGAGGGCATTGCCTCCGTGCTCACCTCGCGCGGG
>JBJMIY010000044.1:0-4772 GCA_045806605.1 Rubrobacteraceae bacterium | reverse complement strand
CGCTATACGCGCACGCGCTCGTTGAGTACCGAGATGTCAGTCCAACCGGCTCTGCAGGACACTGCTAGCCTGCCTGTTCGAGTGTCTTGGAGATACCCAGTTCCTGTCCCGAGCTGTCTGTGGCCTTCACCGCGACGTAGGGCTCATCGGTCTGAAGCGTTAGAGCGGTCTCAAAGCCCTTGCGAGGCGCTGAGCCCACGGGCTCCAGCTTGTCTGGAGCGGCGCCGGCGAGGACAAGCCACATAGCGACCTCCGTTGCGCCGTTCCAGCTGAGGTAGAGCGTTACCTTCTCTTCGGGTCCGGATACGCCAGCGACGGCAGGGGCATCCTCGGGCTGTCCCTTCCACGGGAAGCGGAAGGCACGGTAGGACTCGAGCTCGGGAGGGAAGCTGGCGTCGAAGATGAGCTTGCCATCGCGTCTGAACTCCGAGAAGTACGGTTCGCTTCCCCAACCCATGAACACGTTGCCGCCTGGCAAGAGCTGCACGTTGCCCTGGGTGTCCGAGAACATCTTGTGAGGATGGGTGTATTCGCGAAGGAGGGTAGCCCTCATGGCGTCCTCGTCGATCTTTAGCACTATACCGCGGGACTGCTCGCCTCGGCTCACACTACCGTTGTCGAAGATCGTTATGATGCCACCCGGGTGGCTGCGGGCGTCGTGCTGGTAGTCGGTCCTCGCGCCCCGTCCCATGTCGAAGTCGCTGTTCTTTCCGCCAAGACGCCAGACGACCTCGCCCGTCTTGCGGTCGACCTTGTAGACGGTTGAGGTCCTGCGGCCCGAGATGAGCAGATGGGCGTCGTCGTACACATCTATAGAGTTGATGTGGAAGTAGTCGAAGGACCCTTCCTGATCCTCTTTGGGCGCCCAGTAGGACTCCTCCAAGGCGACGTGCTCGAGGCTGTGCCACTCGAAGAGTACCTTGCCGGTCTCGATGTCGACCTCCTGGGCTATCCCATCGAGCACCGTGCCATGTGCAGGCCCTCCTACGGGGGATAGGTCCATAGGCACTTCGCTGTAGATGGTGATAAGCGCGGTGTCCTGCGGAGTGATAAGGAACTCGTGGTGGTCTCCCTCGTAGCCGTTGCCAGCCCTGACCCTGCTTATCTCCCGATAGGAGTGGTCCATGAGCACGTACTCGCCCTGACCGAACCCTGTGTGGTGGCCCTCCCACCAGGTGAGCACCGTCTCTCCCTTGTAGGATTGCACCCCGAAGTTGAAAGCGTCCTTCTCATCATCGCCTTGCAGGGGATGGAACCAGACCGGATCACCGCCCTCGCCAACGATCAGTGGAGCATCTTGGCTCGGGCCGTTCGCCCCAGGCTCCTTCTTCGGGGCGACGAAGATGTAACCGGGGGCCGTGCCGCGCGCCTGCGTCCTCACCTCGACGGCGGGCGGGCGGAACTCCGGACGGGAACGGAAGGCCCACGACCACTCCCCCCGAGCAGGTGAGGCGATAGCCCTGGCGCGCGGGCTCCGCTCACAGCCTAAAGTGCCAGTCAGTGCGATCCAGGCACCGCCTGCAGCCACGGCCCCGAGGAAACTTCGTCGCGTGATCTTGCTGCTCAAAGCCGCTCCAGGGTTACGTTGAGGACGTTTGTTCGCGTCCGTGTTCACGTCGGTGACGAAGCACCCCGGCAGCGACCGAGACCCCGAACCCGAGGGTCCAGTCCCAGAGGCGAGTGTAGCCGGCTCGGTCGTTGGGGACGGCCAGCTCTCCCAGGCGCCTGCCGGCCCCGTCCAAGGCCACCGCGACGTGCGTATCCGAGTGGGTGTCCACCCCAACGAAGATCGGCGCCTTCCGGCGCTCCTTAGCCGATCACTCCATGCGCCACCTCCGTTCGCTGCTCACCGACGCTTCGCGCCCTACCTTTCCGGCGGTCGAGGGACGGCGGGCAAGACTGTGACGTGCCTTCCGGTCGGAAGGCGTGCTCCTATGAGGCCACGCGCTTCCCCGACCTCGACGTCGCGGCGGGACCTCGGGCCGACCGACTGGTCGAGGTCAAGGCACGAGGCCGTCACAAACCCGGGTCAGATCGAACGTTGGCCCCGCCGCAAACGCCATAGTTGTATTCTGACAGTCATAAACCCTGGGACGCATAGGCGGACTTGGCGTGGCAGTTAATCGGGACGGTGAAAAGCATGAAATCCCGTGGGTATCGGTCTGAGGTGCGTTCGACCCCCGGGTTTTCTGCCACCGTTACTCCCGCCATGCGTCCCAGGGTTTATGACGAGGTCGAGGTCTGCCGCGTAGGACCGGGGCAAAGCGAAGGTCCCCCCTAAGCAGGGGGACCTCACAGGGAGACCTCAGACGTTAGGACCGGTGCCGAACGTTCTACGTAGTGACGTCTCTAGCCGGTAACAGGGGTCAATTCGCGCTCATCGCTCGCCTCCTTTTCTATGGCGGTGATGTGCTGCTCGCCTGCTGGCGTCGCAGTCCGCTCGCGCTGTATCAGCTCCAGATACTCGTGGATCATCTGCACGGCTATCGAGCCATCTCCGACCGCCGAGGCCACCCGCTTTACGGAGCCGTGGCGCACGTCCCCGACGGCGAAGACGCCGGACATGCTCGTCTCCAGCAGCAGAGGAAGTCGCTCTCTGTGCCGGCCCTGGCGCGGCAGGCCGTAGTGGACGAAATCCCGCCCGGTAACGACGTAGCCGCCTTCGTCGCGCGCGATCTCCTCGGGCAGCCACTCCGTATGTGGCTGCGCTCCGATGAGGACGAACAACCCCGCAGCTGAGACGGTTTCGGATGTCCCGGAGGTGGAATCCTCGAGGACGAGATACTCCAGCCGTCCCTTGCCACCGCCGTCCACCACCCGCGTCTGGAGGCGCACTTCGATGTTTCGGGACGCTTCGATCTCCTGGATCAAATACTCGGACATGCTGGCGTCCAGCGAGCTTCCGCGGGCCAGGATCGTTACGCGCGAAGCGTGTTTGGAGAGGTGCATCGCGGCCTGCCCGGCGGAGTTTCCTGCCCCGATCACGTACACTTCCTTGCCCTCCATCGCCTGAGCCTCGGAGACGGCGGCTCCGTAGAAGACGCCGGAGCCGCGCAGGGCTTCGAGGTTCGGAACGTCCAGGCGGCGGTAGGAGGCTCCGGTGGCGATGATGACCGCCTTCGCCGTCACGTCGTTGCCGCAGGAGAGGCTCACCACGATCTCATCCCCGGCGCGGCGCAGGCCCGCGACGCGGCGCATGAAGACGAACGTCGCTCCGAAGAGCCACGCCTGCTCGGCGGCCCGTCCGGCGAGCTCCGCGCCGCTGACGCCGGAAGGGAAGCCGAGGTAGTTCCGGATCAAGGAGCTGGTCCCCGCCTGCCCGCCGATGGCCTCGCCCTCCACGATAAGGGTCTCGAGCCCTTCGGAGGCGGCGTAGACCGCCGCTGCCAGACCAGCCGGTCCAGCCCCGATCACGACGAGGTCGAACTCCCACTGCTTCAGGTCGGGATTCACCCCGCAAGCGTCGGCGATGTCGGAATTGGTGGGGTCCACGAGGACCTGTCCGTCGAAGAGGATCAGAACGGGCAGTTGAGACGGGTCGTGGACGGTCCGGGCGAGAAGCTCGCGCCCTTCGTTGGAGTCCGCGGGGTGGAAGGTGTGCAGGACGCCGTTGCGCCCGAGCAGGTCGCGCAGCTCGTGGGAGCGCGGCGACCACTGCTCTCCGACGACCCTTATCGCCTCGAACTTCGGCATCCGGTCCTTCGCCCAGTCGTAGAGGAACTCCGAGATAACGCGGTGAAAGCGCTCGTCGTGCTCTCCCCAAGGCTTGTTCACGTAGTAGTCAATGCGCCCGAGGGACATCGCCCGCATGATGGGTTCGGGAGCCTTCCTGTCGCCCCAGGCGACGAGCAGGGCGCGCTTGGCGGTCGGGCAGATCTCGGCGGCCCGCGTTAGGAACTCCGTTCCGCTCATCTCGGGCATCCACTGGTCGGCGAGAATGAGGGCCACTTCGTCTCCCGCGGCCTCGAAGTCCCGTAGCCTCTCTATGGCCGTCTCAGCCGACCTCTCGCACACCACGCGGTAATCATCACCGTAACGCTGCCGCAACTCGCGCGAGACCTCGCCGAGGACCTTGGCTTCTTCGTCCACGGCGAGCAACACAGGATTTTCCGCGCGCGTCGCCATGGCGCCCCCGAACGAGGTCGTGAGCGTCTGCGTGTCCGACTCCCGGTAATCAAACGTCCGGGCCGGATTGACTGGAAAGTGCATCTTCTGCTCCCTCCTTTGCGATTCTTCGGAGTTCTCCAGAGCCCTTGCTCCGCAGCGGCTACCGGCTGAGGACCCAGGCGCTCGCGAGCTTCCAGAACCCGCGCGCTCCTTTGCTGCCCCCCGCCCGGCGGTTGCGGACGAGACGCCCGCTCTCGGCTTCCCGCAACAATTCCGCGCGGCGCTCGCGCTGTAACTCGAAATCCATGACACCCATCTCCGTCTCCTTTCGTCGTCTTGCGGTCTGCCGTAAATGGTGGCTGCTAGAGACGATTTCGGCATCGGGCTAAAGAACGAACCTCGCGATGGACCTTTGGAGGCCCGGCGTCCGGGACCAAAGGCCAATGCTCGAACGCCGCTTTCCCGGCGACGAAGGAATCGCGGCGGCGATGTACAGGGACGATGGAACCGTACTTACGAGCGTCTTCTTCGAACCCGAGTGGGGCAGGGTAGCGCTTTATGGCCTAGATACAATCCCCCAAAAGCGTGATTTTAGTCGCTACTAGTAGTGGCAAGCGGGTACTTAGAGTTATGAACAGGCTTATTCACCGGAGTGCGTGGAAGGT
>JBJMIY010000043.1:0-2716 GCA_045806605.1 Rubrobacteraceae bacterium | reverse complement strand
CCCACTCAAAAAGCCTGTTATTTGCAGGTAAAACACGAGAGAACCCTGCAGAAGCCGAACACTCCTTGAGACTTTGTGCAGCAACACAGTCTCCGCTGAGGCGTGTACGAGGCTCCTACACTGGCCACTATTACGGGCCTCTATTGCCGCGTTTGCCTTGGGTTAGGGGTTCGAATCCCCTCGGCTCCACCGGTAGAAACCTTCCCCTCAAACAGCGCAGTGAATAACCATCCACCACCGCAACATGTAGTTTCGTCCTGCGCTGCGCGGAGGCCTCAGGAGCGGTTCATACACGCCTGAATAGCTATCTTTGCAGGTTTGTGGATACGGACTTCGGAGAACGCACCTTTCTAGGAGGTTGGGTGGATAGACGGTGAGAACAAAGCCAGCAGGGCCAGCAAACTGGTCCATTTGCGTTAGAAAAAATGGTGCATTTGAAGGATGCGCCATTTCGGATAGGAGCGTATGGTGCAGTAGATACATGTCGTGGGTTAGACCTCTGTGGAGGAAGAGATGCACACATTAGGACCCGACAACGCCGTAGGCGAGAGTGAAGGCCGGATCCACACGCCGCTCTTGGTGATCGGGGCCGGACCGTACGGCTTGGCCACTGCCGCGTGCGCCAAGCGCGCCGGCATCGAGGAGCTCGTCCTCGGCGAGCCGATGGCCTTCTGGCGCGAGAACATGCCGAGCGGGATGATGCTGCGCTCGGGCGCCGACTGGCACCTGGACGCCGCCGGAGAGGACACGTTCATGGCCTACCTCCAAGGGCGTGGCCTGGACCCGCACGACTTCGAGCCCATCCCGGTCTGGCTCTTCCTCGACTACGCCGAGTGGTTCCGAAGGAAGGCCGCCATAGAGGTGGTCCCCGACCTGGTCCGAGACCTCCGCAAGCCCGACGGGCGCTTCGAGGCGATCCTCCAGAGCGGCAGGCGCGTCGTCTCGGACACCGTCGTCGCCGCGCCCGGCATAACGCACTTCACGGTGATCCCGGAGTGGGTGCGGCAGTCCCTTTCGCCCGATCGCTGGTCGCACACCTGCACGCTGGTCCACTTCGAAGGGCTGCGCGGGAAGCGGGTCCTAATCGTGGGCGGCCGCCAGAGCGCTTTCGAGTGGGCGGCCCTGCTCGCGGAGGAGGGCGCCGAGGAGGTCCACGTCGTCCACCGCCACGACCCGCCGGCCTTCGAGGCGTCGGACTGGGGCTTCACGGACGAGCTGATGGGGTTGAGCGCGGGAGTCCCCGGCTGGTTCCGCAACCTGCCCGCCCCGGAACGGGAGGCCATCGCCGGACGCTTTTGGGCCGAGGGAAGGCTCAAGCTCGAGCCCTGGCTCACCCCCCGCCTGAAAAACCCCTGCATCCACCGCTGGGCGGCGGCCTCGGTCGTCGGGTGCGAAGAGTCTTCCAACGGGGACATCGAGGTCGAGCTAACGAACGGGACGCGCCTGAGCGTGGATCACGTCGTCCTGGCGACGGGCTACAAGGCCGACATGAGGAGGGTCCCGTACCTCTCCGGGATTGTAGACCGCCTGCAGCTGGCCGACGGCTTCCCGGTGCTGGACGACAACTTCCAGTCGAGCCTGCCCGGCCTCTTCATAACGGGTTTCCCTGCCACCCGAGACTTCGGACCCTTCTTCGGCTTCGTGCGCGGCTGTCCGGTGGCGGCCACGCTAACCACAGTGGGTCTCAAGGAAGTGCTCAGCCAAACGTAAGCCCACCTAGGCGATTGGGCTGGGGCGCTATGCGGCTTGCGCTACAATGGGCCCATGGAATATCAGAACCCCTTCGAGTGGACGCCGCAATCCGAAGCGTGGGTGGAAGCCGCTAGCTGGATCGCCGAGGAAAAGAGGGCGAGGCTCCGCGACGACCCCACGGAGGAAGCCTTCGCCCGCCTCGCCTTCCATCTGTGCATGCAACAGACCCAAGAAACCGACGATCACTAGAACCGGCACTTACCGCTGTTGGGGGGTCCCATAAAACAAAGACTACGGGCTTTTCGAAGCCGTGCGTGGTCGTCTGATTCTACGAACCGCGCCTTGGCGGCGTTCTCGGCCCCGTCCCCGAGTTCGCGGGAAGCTGCGTCTCCCGCGAACCGCTATAAGGTTTCGCGGCGACGGGCCGATAATCCTCCCTACGGTCGTTGGTGCCAGAGGAAGGCGGGGCGCCAGGGGTAGGCTCGGGACGGCCTGGGCGCGCTTGCTCGCGCCGCTCCTGCTGCTGGTCCTGACTCTGACCACAGCCGCCTGCGCGGAACTGGGCCTGCTCTCGGAAGGCTCCGGGGGCGGGCCCGGAGCGCCGCCATCGGGCTCGTTGTCCGTCGGCTTCATAGACGTGGGCCAGGGCGACGGCGCGCTCGTGCAGGCCGGGGGGGAGAGCTACCTCATCGACGCGGGGAGGCCGGAGGAGGGGCCGAACGTGGTGGACTTCCTGCGCGGCAGGGGCGTGGACTCGCTGGAGGGCATCGTGGTCACCAATCCCCGAAGTTGACAGAACGCCTACCCTCGGTTTCCGTGCTTTGCTTACCCAGGACGGTATCGAGCGGTTGGATGTTTGGCGAGAGCGTAAGGTGACTCCGGAGCGAGTGGGCAGGATGGCATGGATTGGCCGCTAATGGTCAGGACAGAAAAACCGCGAGTTCGTTCGCCTTCACTGCCATGCTCAGCGAGGGCGGCACACGGCCCGTCGAGCTGACGAAGGCGTAGCCTGGAGATCCGAAGT
>JBJMIY010000042.1:0-3042 GCA_045806605.1 Rubrobacteraceae bacterium | reverse complement strand
CGCCGTGGGGTTCTCGCCCAGCGACTTGAGCACGTGAGCAGTCATGCTCGTCGTCGTGGTCTTGCCGTGGGTGCCCGCGACGGCGATGCCGCGGTTGCCCTCGAGGATGGAGGCCAGCGCGGCGGCGCGTGGGACCACCGGTATCGACTTGCGTCGAGCCTCGAGCAGCTCGGGATTTGTCTTGGGGATTGCGGTCGAGATCACAACCCGGTCCGCATCCCCTAACTGCCCCGCCGCGTGCCCGATAAAGACTGTTACGCCGGCACCCCTCAGCCTCCTCGTGTAGGGCGACTCCTTGAGGTCAGAGCCGGTCACCACGTGCCCCCTGCTCGCCAGAACCTCCGCTATGCCGCTCATGCCCGCGCCGCCAATGCCTATCATGTGGATCCTCATCCCTCATCCTCCTTTTCCGCGGCACGCAACAGCCTGGTGGCGATCTCGTCCGCCGCCCCGGGCGTCGCCAGGTCGCGTATCCGGCTAGCGAGCAACTCCCGTCGCTCGTCATCCTCGAGCAAAGCCTCCACGCGCCCGCGCAGCGCCGCCGCCGTGACCTCCGAGTCCATTAGCAGCTCCGCAGCACCCTTCTGCGTGAAGAAGCGGGCGTTGTAGAGCTGGTGGTCGCCTGTAGCGTGCGGGAAAGGCACCAGGATAGCCGCCCTCCCAACCGCCGCCACGTCGAATAGCGAGCCGGCGCCCGCCCGGCTTACCACTACCTCCGCAGCCGCCAGATAACGCCAGATGTCGTCAACGTACTCAAGTATTATGTGGTTATGGTTGTTGGCGGAGAGGAGATGGTAGTCTCGGCGGCCGGAGATCTGGACCACGGTGTAAGGGGTTGAGTCTTTGAATGCTTGTGGGGCTGCGAGGTTCAGCTTGAGCGCTCCGCCGCTGCCGCCGAAGATCAGGACGACCGGTGGCTTCAGGTTCAACATTGCGAGCGCCTCATCCCGTGAGGTTGTGAAGAGCTCTGTGCGGGTGGGCATCCCGACCCAGTCGGCGTCCTTGAGGTACTGTCTGGCGGCTGGGAAGGTCACGAAGCTCTCTGTCGTGAAACGTGAGGCGAGACGGTTGACCCGCCCTGGCACCGAGTTCTGCTCGTGCAGGAAAGTCGGCACGCGCAGGGTGCCGGCCGCGACGACGGCCGGCGCGCTCGCGTAGCCGCCGACCCCGAGTACGGCGGCGGGAAGGAGATCCTGGATCAGCCGTCGGCACCGGGCGAGGGCCTTGAGGAATAGCACTCCGGCCCTGGCGCGGGCGACGGGGCCGCCCGAGAGGCCCTCGAGCGGAAGGGAGTGAAGAGGGTAGCCAGCGGTGGGCACGAGGTCCTTCTCTATACCCGTCCTTGCGCCGAAGAACTCGACCGTTGCTCCGCGCTCGCTCAAGCTATCCGCCACGCAGAGCGCGGGTATCGCGTGTCCCCCGGTACCGCCGCCTGCGATGATTATCCGGGGCCCTCTTGCGGGGTCTGGCCACTCTCGCTCGTTCACTGTCCTCCGATATCCTGTACAGAATGCCCACGGCGGCGAAGCAGACCAGCAGGCTCGAGCCCCCGTAGCTGACAAACGGCAACGTCATCCCGGCGAGCGGGAGGACGACCATGGCGGCCCCTATGTTGAAGATCGCCTGCACGGCGAGCATCGTGGTCAGGCCTGCCGCTATGCACCGGCCCATGACGGACGGTGCGCACAGCGATATCCGGAACCCCGCGAGCGTTATGAAGCCGAAGGCGGCGATCACCCCGACCATCCCGATGAGCCCCAGCTCCTCGCCTATGAGGGTGAATATCATATCCGTCCCCAGCTCCGGCACGGTAGGCCCCTGCGCGCCCGCTCCCGCGCCGGAGCCGAAGAAACCGCCGGCCTTTATGGCGACCATGGACTGGACGACCTGGTAGCCCGAGCCGTCGGCGACGGTCCAGGGGTCGAGAAAGGCCATGAATCGCTCGCGTCTGTACGGGGCGAGCCACATGACCCCGGCGAGCGCAACGAGAGCCGCGACCGCGGAGAGCACGAGGTCCCTCGTCCTGAGCTCCGAGGACCAGAGCACGCCGGCGGCGCCCGCAAGCAGCACCACTGAGGTGCCGAAATCCGGCTCGACGAGCACGAGGGCGAAGAGCACCCCCAGGGCCGCAAGGGGTCTCAAGGGCAGCCCCGCACCAGGAGGGACTCGAGCGACCGAGCAGCTCAACATCAGGACGGCTGCCAGCTTCGCGAACTCCCCCGGCTGCAGGCTCAGGGGGCCGAAGTCCAGCCACCTGCGCGCCCCACCCACCTCGGTCCCAATACCAGGGATCAGTACCAGCACCAGGCACACCAGCACCGCGAGGTACAACCCCGGCGCGTACCTGCGCCAGGCGGTGTACCGCACCCGGCTCGCGAGGAAGAAGACCGCGACCCCAAGCGCCACGTGCACTGCGCGGAACATCAGGTAGTGCGCTCCGAACTCGCGGTAGGTAGCCGAGTACACCATGACGAGCCCAAGGAGCGAGAGACCCAAAGAGACGAGGAACAGGTTCGCGCGCAGACCCGTCAACGGCGGGCTCCCCCACTGCTCCCGGCGAGATCAGCCACGAGCCGGGCGAACTCTTCGCCTCGCTCGGCGTACCCCGCGAACTGGTCGAAGCTTGCGCAGCCGGGAGAGAGCAGGACCACGTCGCCCTTCCTTGCGAGCGACGCCGCCTCGGCCACGGCCTCCCTCAGGTCCGTGACCAGCCGGCAGGCGTCCCCCCATCCGGCGGCCCGCAGGTACTCGAGGATCACCGGACCGGCCTCGCCCTGGCAGACTATCGCCCGACAGCGGTCGAGATGCGGCAGTATCTCGGAGAAATCCGTCTCCTTCTCGGAACCGCCGAGGATGAGCGCCACCGGCTCCTCGAAACTTGCCAGCGCCGCCGCGACCGCCGCCGGGTTGGTCGCTTTGGAGTCGTCCACGAAGAGCACGCCCGCCCGCTCGCCCACGACCTCCATGCGGTGCGGTTTTAGCCTGTAGCCCAGGATACCTGCCCTGATATCTTCCATCGACACCCCGAGCCTCTCGACTACT
>JBJMIY010000041.1:0-12012 GCA_045806605.1 Rubrobacteraceae bacterium | reverse complement strand
GGAGCGAGGGGCTGCCGAGGTGCTCGGCGAGATCCGGGAAGTGAGAAGCTCTTGATGTCCCGGCGCTTCTCGTATGGTATCCCGGATGCCTGGTACGCGGGTGCTTAGCGACGCCATCTTCAGGAGCGTCCCGGAGACCATCGAGGCTGTGATAACGTCCGCGGACCTCGGAGGGAAGCAAGATTACGAAAAAGCCTGCGCGCAACACGATCGGTACGCCGGCGCGCTGGACGCCGACGAGCTTGGCTGCCTGTCCTTGCGCCTGGTGGGGGGAGAGTAGTGATCTACCTCGTAGGCTCCGGACCTGGAGACCCCGGCCTCTTTACCCTCAAGGGCCTACAGGTCTTGCAAGAAGCCGACGCCGTCGTCTACGACCGGCTTGCGCCGGAGAGCCTGCTGAAGTACGCGAAACCCGGAGTAGAGCTCATCTACGTCGGCAAGAAACCGGGCGACGACCAGGCGATGAAGCAAGAGGAGATCAACGCGCTCCTGGTTGATCTCGGCCGCGGCGGAAAGACCGTCGTGCGTCTCAAAGGCGGCGACCCTTACGTCTTCGGGCGCGGCGGGGAGGAGGCGCTCGCTCTAATCGAAGCCGGGCTTCCCTTCGAGGTCGTCCCCGGCGTGACGAGCGGGATAGCGGCCCCCGCCTACGCGGGCATCCCCGTCACGCACAGGAGCGTCTCGACGAGCGTCGCCTTTGTAACTGGCCACGAGGACCCGACCAAGGGGCGCTCCGACGTGGACTGGGCCCGCGTCGCCACAGCCGCCGACACGCTGGTCCTTTACATGGGGGTGGGGCGTTTGCGCGAGATCTCCACCGGTCTCGTCTCGGCCGGGAGGAGCCTTGGCACCCCCGTCGCGGTCATCAGGTGGGGCACCGTCCCCGAACAGCGCACCATCGCGGGAACGCTCGAAGACATCGCCGACAAGGTCGAGGAGGCTAACCTCAAGCCCCCTGCCATAACGGTCGTCGGGGACGTGGTCGCACTGCGCGAGGCCGGGCTCGACTGGTACGAGCGGCGCCCGCTCTTCGGACGGCGCGTCGTGGTTACCCGGGCTCGGGCGCAGGCCGGAGAGCTCTCGGTGGAGCTGGAAAAACTCGGGGCGGAGGTCCTCGAGTTCCCGACCATCGAGGTCCGCCCGCCGGACGACCTCGGGCCGCTCGACGCGGCGATCCGGGACCTCGACTCCTTCGACTGGCTCGTCTTCACCAGCGTGAACGGCGTCGAGGCCTTCGTGGAGCGCCTCGAGCGCCACGGGCTGGACCTGAGGACCGTGCCGCGTGAGGCGAAGGTAGCCGCGATCGGTCCGTCGACGGCGCAGAGGGTCAGGGAGGCGGGTCTGCGGGTTGACGTGGTGCCGCGCGAGTTCAGGGCGGAGGCCCTGATCGGGGAGCTGGCCGGCGACTCGCTCGCGGGGAAGAAGGTCCTCATCCCGCGCGCGCTGGTGGCGCGGGAGATACTGCCCGAGAAGCTGCGCGAAGCCGGCGCCGAGGTCGCCGTTCCGCCGGCATACGAGTCGGTCCCTTCCTCCGAAGGCGGGGACGAGCTGGCAAGGCGGCTTGAGGCGGGCGAGGTGGACTGCGTTACCTTCACAGCCAGCTCGACGGTGGAGAACTTCGTCGGGGCGTTCGGCGAGGAAGAGGCGCGGCGGCTGCTCCTGGGGACACGGGTCGCCTGCATCGGTCCCATAACCGCCGACACCGCGCGCAGGCGCGGCATTCGGGTCGATGTCGAGGCAAGAGAGTACACTATACCCGGGTTGGTCGAGGCGGTAGTAGATCTGTTCGCCGCCGACCCGGCAAAGAGAGGTGAGTAGCGATGCCATTCCCGATCCAGAGGCTCAGGAGGACACGTCGCACGGGCGCCCTGCGCGGCCTGGTGCGCGAGACGCGGCTCTCCCCGAGCGACCTCGTCTACCCTATCTTCGTGACGGTTGGAGAGGACGTGAAGAACCCGGTAGCTTCCATGCCGGGCGTCTTCCAGCTCTCCATAAACCACGCCGTCGCAGAGGCGAAGAGGGCGGGCGATCTCGGGGTGCCCGCGGTCTTGCTCTTCGGCATCCCGAACCAGAAAGACGAGGCGGCTAGCGGAGCGTACGACCCCGAGGGGATAGTCCAGCTCGCGACCCGCGCCATAAAGGACGCTGCGCCCGAGCTGATCGTGATCACCGACGTCTGCCTGTGCGAGTACACGAGCCACGGCCATTGCGGGGTCGTGGAGAAGGGGACAGGCGAGATCATGAACGATGTGAGCCTCGAGCTCCTGGCGCGCACCGCCTCATCCCAGGCAGAGGCCGGGGCGGACATCGTCGCGCCATCCGACATGATGGACGGGAGGGTCGCGGCGATACGGAGCGAGCTGGACAACGAGGGGTTCCAGGACACCCCGATCCTGGTCTACGCCGCCAAGTACGCCTCGGCCTTCTACGGACCTTTCCGCGAGGCCGCCGAGAGCGCCCCCGCCTTCGGCGACCGGCGCAGCTACCAGATGGACCCCGCCAACGCGCGCGAGGCTCTCCTCGAGGTCGAGCTGGACGTCGAGGAAGGCGCGGACATCGTGATGGTGAAGCCCGCCCTTCCTTACCTCGACGTCGTACGCAGGGTCAGGGAGATGACGAAGCTGCCCGTCGCCGCGTACAGCGTGAGCGGGGAGTACGCGATGATCAAGGCCGCCTCTCAGAACGGCTGGCTCGACGAGAGAACGGCGGTCCTCGAGGCGCTCACGGGCGTGAAGCGCGCCGGCGCCGACATCATCATCACCTACCACGCCCCGGACGTAGCCCGCTGGCTCTCGGCTTAGGGTAACCTCTCTCACCACCCATATCGGCCAAACAATATAAACTCCTACCAGGCGCTACGAAGGGGGTTTCGCGCGCTTGAAAGAGCGAGGCGGCAACGTGGACGCGAGGACGATGCTCGCGATGGACCGTTCGGCCCGGCTCATGGAGCGGGCACTGAGAAGGATGCCCGGCGGGGTGAACAGCCCGGTCCGGGCGTTCCGCTCCGTGGGCGGGGATCCCCTGTTCGCGCAGCGGGGCGAGGGGTCGCGCATCATCGACGTTGACGGCAACTCCTACGTGGATTACGTGATGAGCTACGGGCCGCTGGTACTCGGCCACGCGCATCCCGAGGTGATCGAAGCCATAGAGCGTACAGCCCGCAAGGGCACGACATTTGGCGCTCCGACAGAGCTCGAGGTCGAACTCGCCGAGCTGGTGTGCGAGGCCGTCCCCTCGGTAGAGGTCGTGCGGATGACCAACTCCGGCACAGAGGCCACGATGAGCGCCATAAGGCTCGCCCGCGGCTTCACGGACCGCGAGAAGATACTCAAGTTCGACGGCAACTACCACGGCCACGGCGACGCCCTGCTCGTCTCCGCTGGCTCCGGCGTCGCCACCCTTGGCCTCCCGGATAGTCCCGGCGTCACGAAGGGCGCGGCTAGAGATACGGCCGTCCTGCCGTACAACGACCTCGGCGCCGTGCGGGAGCTGTTCGAGAGAGAGGGCGAGGCTTTCGCCGCGGTGATCCTGGAACCCGTGGCCGGGAACATGGGTTGTGTGCCGCCCGCCGAGGGCTACCTCGAAGGGTTGCGCGAGATCACGAGCGAGTACGGGACGCTCCTTATCTTCGACGAGGTCATGACCGGCTTCAGGCTGGCGCGCGGCGGCGCCCAGGAACGCTTCGGTGTTACGCCGGACCTCACGACTCTAGGCAAGATCATCGGTGGGGGACTCCCTGTCGGGGCGTATGGCGGGAGGCGCGAGATCATGGATCTCGTCGCGCCCACCGGCCCGGTCTACCAGGCCGGCACCCTCTCTGGTAACCCGCTCGCGATGGCCGCGGGTCTCGCCACGCTGCGCGCCACCGGCGAACCGGGCTTCTACGAGCGGCTCGAAGAGCTCGGACGGCGCTGGCGCCAGGGGATGAATGAAGCTGCCTCCGCGGGCGGCGTCCCCTTTGCGATAAACCAGGTCGGCTCGATGGCGAGCATCTTCTTCACGGGGGGGCCGGTCACCGACTTCGCCACCGCCGCCTCTTCGGACACAGAGGCTTTCAAGAACTTCTTCTGGCACATGATCTCTCGCGGCGTCTACCTGGCGCCGAGCCAGTACGAGGCCGGCTTTATCTCGACCGCGCACTCGGAGCGGGACCTCGAGATGACCTGCGAGGCGGCCGGCGAGTGGTTCGCGAGGGGTGTCTGAGATGGAGACGGCCCGCCGGACGCCAGAGGCTTCGCTTAAAGAGATCTTCCTCGTGGCCGCCTCGCGTCTGCCGGGTGAGGACGACAGGGCCGGGGTCGTCGCCGAGGCGCTTGACTACCTGCAGCGGGGTTTCGAGAACCATTACGCCGTCAGCGACGGAGCAACGGACGAGGGGATCCTGCTCGGGGACAACGCCTATGCGTGGGCTGTGGAGACCATAGCCTGCCTCGACGAGCCCCTGTTCGTGGCTGTTGCGAGCCGCATGATCCGGGACGGCGTGGGTCGTATCGCCGCGGGCGAAAGGGTCACCCTAGAGCTCTGGACGCCGCACCTGGCTGGTCTCCTTGACGTCATATCCGGTGAGGGCCAGGAGAGGTCCGAGGCACGCATCCGCGAGGCGGCGGAGGAGGCGCGGAACCCTTATGGGTGACCTCCGCGAGAAGCGGCTGCCAGCGGGGACGGAGCGAGCGCGGCTGGTGAGGGAGATGTTCGACCGGATCGCCGGCCGCTACGAGTTGCTGAACACGGTGATGACCGCAGGGCTCAATCGTCTCTGGAACAGGGAAGTCATCAGGGTGAGCCGTCTCCATCCTGGCGACAGAGCCCTCGACCTGGCCTGCGGCACGGGGAGCCTCACGCGCGACCTCGCCAGAAGGGTAGGGACGAAGGGATACGTGCTTGGGGTAGACTTCTCGAGAGAGATGTTGCGGGTGGCGCAGGCGCGTCCCACGCCTAACGTCGAGTACCGGCTCGGCGACGCGACGGACCTGGAGGGCATCCCTTCCGGGGCCTTCGACGCGGCGACCATCGCCTACGGCGCGAGGAACATCCCCGACCTCGACGCGCTCTTCTCCGAGATGGCCCGGAGCCTGAGGCCGGGCGGCGTGGCGGTGTGCCTGGAGATAGCCAGGCCAACCAATCGCGTCTTCGGCGCGTTCTACGGGTTGTGGTTTGATAGGGTCGTGCCGCGGCTAGGAGCCAGAATCTCCGGCGACGCCTGGGCGTACTCCTACCTACCCGAATCGGTGAAAGAGTTCGTGGCGCCCGACGAGTTGTCTGACATAATGGAGCGTAATGGACTACAAGATGTTACATGGCGGCGGCTCGCGGGCGGCATCATCACCCTCCACCGCGCAACGCGGCGACCCTGAGGCAGGTCTACCCTCCGCGCTGCCCGTGGGTGCCTTCGAGGCCGTAGACGAGGTCGAAGCGCTGCTCGGCGAGGTGGGAGAGCGGGCCCCTGCGGCGCTCGCCGGGCCGGCGCACGAGGCCCTCACGTCGGGAGGGAAGCGCCTCAGGCCGCTGCTCCTGGTGTTGTGCGCGCGGATAGGAGAGCCGGAGCGCGGGAACCTGCTGCGGGCCGCGACCGCCATCGAGGTGCTGCACACGGCGACGCTCATCCACGACGACATAGTGGACAAGGCCGAGAGCAGGCGGGGGGAGCCGACGACCGTGGCCCGGTACGGACGGGAAGCGGCGATCGCCACGGGCGACTACCTCTTCGCCGAGGCCTTCTCCGAGCTGGCAAAGACAGGTGATCCACGGCTGGTGCGCGCCTTCTCCGAGGCTTCCGAGGGGCTCGCGGCCGGAGAGCTCGAGCAGTACAGGGCGGACGGGGCGGCCGTGGACGTCGAGGCGTACCTGGAGCACATAAGGAAGAAGACGGCGGGCCTGTTCAAAGCCGCGTGCGTGGCCGGCGGCACCCTTGGCGGGCTCTCGCTCAGGCAGATAGACTCGCTGGCGACCTACGGGCAGGCGCTCGGGATAGCTTTCCAGATGTCCGACGATATTATGGACCTGGTAGGAAAGCCGGGCCTGATGGGGAAAGGAATCGGGACGGACCTCGCCGAGGGCACTGTGACGTTGCCTGTCATCTTCGCGCTCAGGGAGGGGGATGCGCCGACGATCCGGAAGGTTCTCGCCTCGCCTGACCCCTCGCCGGAGCTGCTCGAGGCCGGCATAGAGGCGGTGCTCGCCACCGACGCCGTCGCCAGGACCGAGGCGTGGGCCAGGGGCGAGATAGACGCAGCGCTCGAAGGGCTCGGGCTGCTGCCAGAGTGTCCCGAGCGCGAGTTTCTCGAGGTTATAGCCTCCGAAGTGGTCGGAAGGGATGCCTGAGCCCCGGCCCACCATCTTCGCGGCAGGACTCGTCTTGCCCCTCTCCGCGCCACCCGTAATTGAGGGCGCCGTTCTCGTCAGGGACGGGCGCCTAGAGGCCGTCGGGACGCTCGAGGATCTCGGCCAGCAGAACGCGGATGCCGAGCTGCGGTATTACCCCCACTACACTATCATTCCCGGGGCGGTGAACACCCACGCCCACCTGGGCTTCCGCCGGGGGGACGCGCCGGAAGGCGGGTCGTTCTCGAAGTGGCTGGCAGGCCTGATCGAGCGCCTCCCGGAGAAGGAGAAGTGGACGGCCGAAGCCGCCCGCGCCTCGGCCAGCGAGGCTATCGAGGCGGGGACCACGTTCATGGCCGAGTCCTCGCCCTACGGCGAGTGCCTGCCGCAGCTCGCAGCGTCCGGTATGGCCGGGACCGTCTACGCCGAGTTCTTCCCGCACGAGATCGGCACGCCCGAGGAAGCGGTCGAGTTCATAATCCAGAAGGTCAGGGGACTGCGCGAAGGTCTGCCCGAGAGGGTGGATGCGCAGGTCAGCGTCCACTCCCCGTACACAGTTGACCCCGAGTCCTCGCGCCTGGCGGCGCGGCGGACGCGGGAGCTTGGCTGGCGGCTCGCGATCCACCTCTCCGAGAGCCCCGAGGAGGTGGAGTTCGTCAGGGAAGGGAGCGGCGGCCTCACAGACATCTTCGGCAGCAACAACTGGGGAGGCGTGGGAGTCTCGCCCGTGAGGTACGCCGAAAGCATAGAGCTTCTCGCGCCGCAGACGATCGCGGCGCACCTGGCAACCGGTGTCTCGGAGGAGGACGTCGAGATCCTGGCGCGCACCGGCGTGGCAGCGGCCCACTGTCCCAGGTCGAACAACTTCCTGAACTGCGGCGTCTCGCCGGTGCCACTGATGATGGAGCGCGGCGTGCGGGTAGGGATGGGTACCGACGGCCTCTGGAGCAGCCCGAGCATGAACCTCTTCGAGGAGACGCTCTTCGCCGTCAAGCTGCACGGTTTCGATGGTGCGACGGGGCTCGAGCTAGCGACGCTGGGCGGGGCGCGCGCTCTGGGTATCGAGGCTGAGACCGGGAGCCTGGAGGTGGGGAAGTGGGCTGATCTCGTGGTGATCGAAACCCTCCCGACCAGCGGAGACCCCGAGCGAGAGGTTCTCGAGGTCGCCGCCGGCGAAGGAGGCGTTGCGGCGACGGTCGTGAGCGGAAACCCTATCTACGATAGGGTCCAGGATACCGCGGGCTGATCGCACGAAGCCCTTGAAGCTCCTTTTCGTGAGGGTTCTCGCAAGGCTCTGGGGTGGATCGTTGTGTAAAGTGGTTGGCGTTGTGATGCCGCGCGAGCGAGAGAGTCGTAGCTCTTGAGCGGGGAGCCCTCCAGATGAGTCCCCGGATCTCCGCACGGTTCGCCTGGTCGGTGTGTGGGCTGACGCTGGTGATGATCACCTGCACCCTCGCGCTCTTCGTCCTCAACCGTTACGGTATTCGGGACGTCCCCTACTTCCTGGTCGCAGAGGCGACGGCGGCGCTGGTGGGCGGCTTGATCTCCTCCCGCCAGCCGCGGAACCCGGTGGGCTGGTTCATCCTCGGCCACGCGCTGTGCTTCTCTCTCGGAGAGTTCTCTCGACAGTACGCGATCTACGGGCTTCGGACTGACCCCGGCTCGCTGCCCTTCGCGGTGGCGATGTCCTCGCCACCGTACTGGATCTGGCTTCCCGGCATCATCCTTATGTTCTCCTTCGTACCGCTCTACTTCCCGGACGGGCGTCTCCTCTCGCCGCGCTGGCGCGCAGTCGCCTGGCTCGCGGTTATCGTAGCCGTCATCGAGACCGGCTTCGCCGCAATTCGGCCGGGAAGCGATGAAGGCATCCCCAACCCGCTGGGAATAGAGAGCCTGGAGGGCTCGCCCGCGTTCGACCTGGTGTTCGAGGCGATCGCGGCGCCCCTGTGGCTGGCAGTCGGCGCTCTCTCGGTGGCGAGCCTGGTGGTACGTTACAGGCGCTCACACGGCAAGGAGCGCCAGCAGATCAAGTGGGTCGCCTACGCCGCGGTCTTCCTGGTTACCTACACGCTCGCTGACCAGGTCTTACTGCAGGACGACATCTCGTTTATCGCGGACGTCGTCCTCTTCCTGATCGTCTTCGAAGGCCTGTGGGTCGCCGTTGCAGTTGCCATCCTGCGCTACCGGCTCTACGACGTGGACGTGGTCATAAACCGCACCCTCGTCTACGGCTCGCTCACCGTGTCGCTTGCGCTCGTCTACCTCGGCAGCGTCGTGGTGCTCCAGGCGATTTTTCGCGCTTTGATAGGCCAGGAGTCCCAGCTGGCTGTTGTGGCTTCCACGCTCGCCATCGCCGCGCTCTTTAACCCTCTGAGACGCCGCATTCAGCAGTTCATAGACAGGCGTTTCTACCGTGGGAGGTACGACGCGGCGAAGACCCTCGATACCTTCTCGGCCAGGCTGAGGGACGAGACGGATCTGGGCACCCTGAGCGAGGACCTCCTCGGGGTGGTACGACAGACGATGCAGCCGGCCGGCGCATCGCTATGGCTGCGTCCCACACCAAAGGGCGTGGACCCCGGCGAACGGAGGTTAGAGCGGGTCGGATCGGTACAAATCGTCGCCGGTCGACAAAAGCAGGCTGTGGCTGATATACAATCGAGCGACGTTCGAGACGCCGGAGGATAGCCTGACATGATGATGAACCGGGACAGGATCGGCTTCTGGGTGAAGCTGCTCTCGATCGTGCTCGCCTTCTTCTTCGTAGCCTCCTTCATCTTCGTGGGCCTCGGCACCAACGTCAGCTATAACCTGTTCGACCTGATCGGAGGCAATGACCAGAAGGCCGGAGAGCAGACGACCGATCCCCAGGACCAGATCCAGGAGGCCGAAAAACAACTCGAAGAGCACCCGAAGGACCCTGACGCCATAAAGGAGCTCGCGGCCCTCTACTACCAGACCGGCAGGTACGACGACGCGGCCCGGGTGCTGCAAGACGGACGCGAGGTCGCTCCCAAAGACCCTGAGATACCGTTCCTGCTCGGGCAGGTCTACCTCCAGGAGGCCCAGGCCACGCCGGGCAAGGAGCAGGACAAGCTCTACCAGCAGGCCGGCGACGCGTTCGCGGCGGCCGCCGAGATCGATCCCGAGAACGAGGACGCCTACCTGTTCGCGGGTGAGTCCTACGACAGGGCGGGCGAGCCGGCCTTGGCAATCAAGTACTACAACGGCTACCTGGACCTCGAGCCTGAAGGCAAGCAGTCCGAGGCGGTCAAGGAGCGCATCTCGGCGCTGCTCGAGGGCGGCGAGGAGACGACCAGCGGGTAGGCGTGATCCCGTTTTCGAAACCAGGTCGTATAATGTGGCGTAATATCCTGGAGACCGTCAGTTAGGAGGAGAGACAATGCCGAGCATCGGGGGACCGGAGCTAATTATTGCCCTCGTCATCATCCTTTTGCTCTTCGGCGCGAAGCGCATCCCGGAACTCGCCAAAGGGCTCGGGTCCGGCATGCGCGAGTTCAGGAAGGGCTCGCGCGGCGAGTACGAGGTCAAGGACGAGAAAGAGAAAGACAATAACGAAGAGCTCACCGCCGGCGAGGAAAAGACCGAGACCCGCGCCGAGGACGCTCCCACCGAGACCGACAGGGCCGAGCAGAAGCGCAGCTAGAGCTCCTGACGAACCTCTGAGGAATTAGATTGGCCGGTCGCCTCCGTCTGCCTTCACGCCCGCGCGACGAAGCGCGGATGACCCTGATCGAGCACCTCGATGAGCTGCGCTCCAGGATCATCAAGATCAGCGTAGCTTTCGTTCTGGCCGCCACGGTAGCGTGGTTCTTTCGCGAGCAGATCTTCTTTCTTCTCATGGAACCTGCGGGAGACCGGCTACACGGGAAACTCTACGTCACATCGGTGGCGGAGCAGTTCATCAACGACCTGAAGCTGGCGCTCTACGTGGCGTTTGTGGTCACGATACCGATCTTTCTCTACCAGGCGTGGGCGTTCGTCGCACCGGCGGTTGGCGATATGGGCCGGGTTTTCACCTACATCCTTATCACGCTCGCCTCGTCGTTGTTCGTTGCGGGGATCGCCTTCGGGTACTTCTTCGTGCTGCCCGTCGGTGTGCAGTTCCTCCTCGGCTGGGACACGAGCAGGTATATACCGATCATCACGCCGACGAACTACCTGGCCTTCGTCACGCGCTTCCTGCTGGCCTGCGGGATAGTGTTCGAGCTTCCCGCGGCGACCTACGTCGGGGCGAAGCTCGAGCTGATCGACGCCTCGTTGCTGAAGAGGTACCGGCGCCACGCCATCGTGGCTAACACGATCCTCGCCGCGGCGCTCACGCCCACGCCGGATCCTTTCAGCATGATCCTCCTGGCGATACCCATGATCTTCATGTACGAGCTCTCTATCGTCATCGCTCGATACGTGAACCCGACACCCGAAGTAGCCGTTCACGAACTTGCGGCCAACGAAGACGAAGACGATGACTACGACGATTACGACGAAGACGACGAAGACGACGAAGAAGATTACGACGAAGATTACGACGAAGACGAAGATTACGAAGAGGTCGAGTCGGTCTACGATGGCGTCGAGCGACGCGATGACGAGGACGAAGATGACGAGACCGAGCGGGATCTGTAGCTCAGAGTTTTCAGGTGTCAGCTTATTGCGAGCGCCAGCTCCGCGCCCTTAGCTACCCGATCCGTCGCGCCGCTGCGCATCGAACACGGCCACACATTGCGCTCACCTCTACCTGTAGCCTGAGACCTGAAGCCTATGACAGCCAGCCGAGGAGCACTCCGGCGGTGTACAGCAATCCGAATACGAGGTGGAGCCCGGCGGTGCGCTTGACGACGGGGTCGAGACGCTCCGGCGTCGTGGTCGTCGCGATGTCTCGCCAGAGCCGGATGGCGGGGGTGGCGCTGAGGAAGACGACGGCGCACTCCAGCGGGACGATACGCAAGGCCATCAACACCGCGACCGAGACGTACGCCTCCAGCAGCAGTGCGCGGTAGAGAAGAATCGCAACCTCCCGGCCGAGCACGATCGGCAGCGTCCGACGCCCGCCCCGCCTGTCCGACCTCATGTCGCGGATGTTGTTGGCCAGCAGGATGGCGGCCACTGGCCCGCCTATCGGGAGCGCCGCCAGCGGGACGTACGCGGGAAAGCTTCCCGGGATCTGCACCGCGTAAGCTATGACGACTATGAGGACGCCCATGAAGAGGAAGACCGCGGCCTCGCTCACCGGCGTGTAGGCGATGGGCCGCGGGCCGGCGGAGTAGAGGTAGCCGCCCAGAGCGCACAGACACCCAAGGGCGAGTATCTGCCAGCCGCCCACCGCGACGAGGTAGATGCCCAGAACGAGGGCGACTGTGTAGCAGAACAACGCTCCCAGCAGGACGGCCCGCGCGCGCATCCGTCCACGGACGATGGAGCCGGCGATCCCGACCGCCGTCGCCGTATCCAGCCCCCTCCGCTCGTCGTAGAACTCGTTGAACATGTTCGTGGCGGCCTGTATGAGCAGGCTCGCGAAGAGCATCGCAAGAAACGGTCCCCACGCGAACGCGCCATCCTTGAGCGCGAGCGCCGTCCCGAAGAGCACGGGTACCGCTGACGCCGTCAAAGAGAAGGGCCGCGCCAGCCGGAACCACTCGCTGAAGATGGACCCTCTGGGGTTCGTCGCGT
>JBJMIY010000040.1:0-9405 GCA_045806605.1 Rubrobacteraceae bacterium | reverse complement strand
CCGCAAGGGCTTCCCCGAGAGCTACGACGTCGGTCGCCTGTTGCGCTTCGTCAACGACGTCAAGTCCGGCAGACCGGAGGTCGCCGCGCCAGTGTACTCGCACCTGGTCTACGACGTGCTCCCTGACGAGACCAAGCTCGTTCGCCAGCCGGACGTCATGATCCTCGAGGGCCTCAACGTCCTGCAGACAGCGAACGGGGAACAGATGGACGTCCCCGAAACTTCCATCTCGGACTTCTTCGACTTCTCGATCTACGTGGATGCCGACGACGCCGACCTCGAGCGGTGGTACGTGGACCGCTTCCTCACGCTGCGAGACACGGTCTTCCAGCACAAAGACTCGTACTTTAACCGCTACGCGAGCCTCTCGACCGAGGAGGCGAAAGACGTGGCGAGGAGTATCTGGGCGGAGATCAACGGCCCCAACCTCGCGCAGAACATCAAGCCCACCCGCGAGCGGGCACGCCTGATCCTGGAGAAGGGCCCCGACCACTCCGTGCGGTCGGTGAAGCTGCGCAAGCTGTAAGACGCTGCCCCGAGGTACTCAAGTTCTGGCGGCTGGCGCCTAACCGCCGACGATGTAGGTCTCGGTGAAGACCGGAGACCGTCGCTTATCGCCCTCAGAACCACCCGGGCCCACGGCCATAAACTTCAGCTTCGTCGTAGCCGCCACGGAGATCGGTCCGTCGTAGCGCGTGCTGTGTGTGGTCGGCTCGGTTCCGTCAGTGGTGTAGAAGATCTCCGCATCCGGGTCGGAGGCCGCCAGGGTCACCGACTTGGACCCAGCGTACAGGCCACCCCTGGGGCTGGCGAACGCGGTTAGCCGCGCGATCTTGCCTTCGACGGTAAAGAGGTCCTGCCGTACCCGGTCGACCCCCGGCCCCCCGATGTCGGGACCTCTGATCTCGAAGTAGTTCTGCTGTTCCCCGCTCTCATCGGTCAGGGGACTGCCCACGACCGCGTGGGGCGTGGACGCATCGCCGACGTACCCCGCTGGCGGGCCCCCCACGGGCGCGCCGAGCGTGTCCCAGGTCAACCAGGGCCCAACGCGACCATTCAACGCGGTGGCGAAGCCGCCGCACGGCGTCTGGAGACACCCTACATCCTCCGTGAAGTCGATGCCCAGATCCCCTCCTTCTACGTCCTTGAACGTCTCCGTCCCGTAGGGGTGGGTGACCGTGTAAGTCGCGCCTGGTACCAGGTTATCTGCAGTGATGTGGATCCGGTTGAAAACGTACCGGGCTCCGGAGTCTTGACCTTCGGAGCGGAGGTAGCCGCCATGTGTGCTCAGGACCAGCGAGGCGTGCCCGCCGTCGCGCGTGTGCATCGTCGCCGCGGCGGACCAGTAGACAAGTTGCCCCCCGGCATCGCCAGAGGTGGGTGACGGTCCTCGAGCGCCGGATGCCGAGCAGTTGGTCCCCGCGGAGCACGGCTCCAGCCGCAACCCCTTGGTGTCCTCAAACCAGCTCGGGAACCCCGTGTCCGGGTCGATAGGTCCGGACCGCGCCAACTCCGCCTCCGCCGCACCGGCGAACACGGTCGCCCAGAGCGATAGAGCTAGCAGAAAGGCAAACACGGCAAGGAGACCTCTCCCGATGCCGGGAGGATAACTGTCGCTACGTTTAACGGAGCCTGGAGAGCCCTCAGCCTCCACCAATACCACCTTCTCATGGTGCGGGGTTCGCCACCCGTTGTATTGTGCGGCCTGGCGGTGGTCTTTGCAATTTACAGATTGACGATGTTGAACCAGTCCTTTCTGGCTGTACGTACAGGGGCTCGGACGGCTATCGCTCGACGTCATCCGCCCGGATCCCGTGCGGCCGGTAGGCTCAGGCGGAACAACGCGCCGCCTCCTTCCGCGTTTTCGGCCGTGATGTCGCCGCCCTGGGCGCGAACGAGGCCGCGGGCGATAGAGAGACCGAGGCCCGTCCTCGGGACGGTTTCGCCGCGCGTGCGGGCGTATTCGGCCCTGTAGAAACGGTCGAAGACGCGGGGAAGGTGTTCCGGAGGTATACCGGGTCCTGAGTCTCTGACTTCCGCCTCGGCCCGTCCGTCTCGGCGGCGGCAGGCTACGGTAACGAGCCCGCCCGACGGCGTGTGCCTCAAGGCGTTGTCGAGGAGGGCGGCCAGGATCTGGGCGGTCCGCTCTCCGTCCCCGCGCGCCGGGAGCTTGCCGGAGGTCTCCACTGTGAGGCGTACGCCCTCAGCGGTAGAGCGCCTCCCGAAACGATAGGCTGTCTCGACGACGATATCCGCCAGATTGAACGGCTCGCGAGCCACTGTGAGTTTGCCGGAATCGAGCCGCGCGAGGACCAGGAGATCCGAGAGTATCGCGTCCATCCGGTCAGTCTCGGTGAGCAGGTGCCCGAGGAACTCCTGGTCCTCGCCGGTCCTGGGGGTGCGGGCCATCATCTCGGCGTCGATCTTGATGAGCGTGAGCGGTGTCTTCAGCTCGTGGGAGGCGTCCGCGACAAAGGTGCGTTGCTTGTCGAAGGCGTCCCTGATCGGGCGCATCGCTCTGCCGGATACGAAAAGCCCGCCGATGGTGGCCAGGACGAGCGCCAGAATCTCCGCTGGCACGAGCACCGAGATGAACCCGTACACAGCGTCATTAACCACCTCGCGCGATTGCGCTACCTGGACGACGGCCACTACCGTCCCGGAGCGCTCTACGGGCAGGCTCACGATCCGCACGGCGCCCTCTGGCCCCTCCACGGTCGTCGGGATCATCGTGCGTTCCCTGGCAGCTTGCCGGGCCAGATCTGCATTAGGAAGGCCGAGAGCCGAACCCGTGGTGACCCGGGCCAGAGGACTACCATCGGAACCGACCGCCGACCAGCCGAATTCATCCGAACCGCCGGAGTAGGCGTCGCCATTGGCGACGATACTCCTCCTGCTCTTCGCTTCTCGGGCGAGCTGCTCGTCTTGCAGGTCATTAACCGCATCCCAGAACCCGAGCACCACGACGACGCCGAAGAGCACGAGGATGAGGGCGAGGATGCTCACGTACCCCAGGGCTATGCTCGCGCGGCTCCGGGCAAACATCAGAGGCCATGCCGGGATTCGAAGGAGTAGCCCACCCCGCGCACGGTCCGTATGAGGGACGGCTCGCCTGCGCGGTCGAGCTTCTTGCGCAGGTGGGAGACGTAGAGGTCGACCACGTTCGCGTAGACGTCGCTCGTCCCGCCCCAGACCGTGGCGAGCAGCATGGAGCGCGTGAAGACCTGACCCGGACGTTTCGCCAGGGTAGCAAGCAGCGCGAACTCCTTCGCGGTGAGGTCTACGCGAACGTCGCCCAGCCGCACCACGTGGTGGATAGGATCGAGCACTACGTCGCCAGCCCTGATGACCACGTCGACGGGCTCCCCGCGCGGGCGCCGTGTGAGCGCCCGCACGCGGGCGAGGAGCTCGGGCAGGGCGAACGGCTTCGTGAGGTAGTCATCGGCCCCGGCGTCGAGGCCCTCGACCCTGTCTTCCACCTGGCTGCGCGCTGTGAGCATCAACACGGGCACGCTCATTCCCGCCGCACGCAGCCTGCGCACTACCTGCAAACCGTCCAGGTCGGGAAGCATCCAGTCCACGATCACCAGGTCGAAGTCCTCAGCCAGGGCGCGCGAGAGGCCGGTACGGCCGTCCTCGGCCGTTACGGCCGCGTATGCCTCCTCGCCGAGTACCCGGGCGATCATCCGGGCGAGGTACGCTTCGTCCTCCACAAGCAGGATCCGCATCATCGCTCCACCACGCTGTAGTTTACAGTAACGGCGGGGCGCCCTTTCCTGTCGAAATCTTCATGATCCCGACAAGTTAAGGACAGATTCGAGGTTCAGACTTACGGGCAAATCGTGCACCGACCGATGGCAAAGGGTTACAGGTTGTCCGGCAAGAGATCGATACCCTCACCTGCGCCAACGGATCACGGCGCGTGATGCGCCCGCGGGCTCGTAAAGGTCAGGAGGACCAGATGGTAGAGAGCGCGACACCCACCCTGGTTCGGTCGAGGAACCGAGGACGTGGCGGACCCATGACCCTCACGGAGACCCGTGCCGCCGGATCGTCGGCCTTCACTCCTTCGCGCATGGTAGAAGCAGCAGGAGATCTCGTGGGAGACGACGCGAGGCCCCGGGTCATGGTGGTTTTCGAGGACCAGTACCGATCTTACAGGGAGGCCATAGCGCGCGCTCTCAAGAGTCGCCGTCCGCACGCCAAGGTTAGCGTCGCCGGGCTGGACGCCCTCGATGCGGAGATCGAGAGGGTAGCTCCGGACCTGGTGATCTGCAGCCACCCGAAAGCCAGAGCCGCTCGCGGCGCACTGGTCTGGGTCGAGGTTCCTTGCGATCCGACCCGGCCCGCAGCCATCTGCCTCGAAGGACAGTGCTCCGAGACCCCTAACCTCACCCTGGACGAGTTGCTCTCGATCGTCGACGCGGCGGAGGCTATCGCCATAGCGCGGACCGTCACCGGCGACGGCCCGCCATGAAGGCTCCAGAGACCCTCCAGCCAACATCGCTTATAGCCCGCATGTTCCCAAGCCATTGATGCCGGGCTTGCCGCGGTGAGTCCCGGTGCCAGAGAGAGAAGGTTCGCCCTTACTCAGATACCCTGGCGCCCCTGCGAGCGCGCTCGAACTGGCCCGAGAGCACGGTTGCGGCCTGGATGACAGGGCTGAGGGTGGGACCGAAGGGTGGGGCGTAGGCGACGTCGAGGTTGACCAGGTCGGGGTAGGCGAGGTTGCCCCAGATGGCCGTGGCGCAGATGTCCGTGAGCTTGTCCGCGCCATAGCCGGCGGCTTCGGCCCCGATCAGCCGCCCGGTTGACCTGTCCGAGATCAGCTTGATGAACACCTTCTGCGCGCCGGGGTAGTATCTCGCCCGGTCGATGGTCTCTATTGCGGCGCAAATGGTCTTGAAGCCTGCGTCCTCAGCCTCCTCTTCCGAGAGGCCGGTCTTCCCAACCCCGAGATCGAAGACCTTGAAGACGCCGGTGCCAAGCACACCGGGGAACTCCAGCGTGTCCTCGCCAGCGGGGCTTGCGGCGTTGGTGCCAGCGACGCGGCCCATCTGGTTGGCCGTGTCGCCCAGGGGAATCCAGGCCGGCTTCCCGCTTACCAGGTTTACCGTCTCCACACAGTCCCCGGCGGCCCATACGTCTCGCAAACTGGTCCTCATGTGCCGGTCCACCCGGATCGCGCCCGTCTCCCCGATCTCAGCCCCCGCCTCCCCTGCCAGCTCGACGTTCGGCCTCACGCCTACCCCCACGACGACGAGGTCAGCCGCGATCTCCCGGTTCCCGAACCTCACGCTCTCGACGCGCCCCTCCCCCCCGAACTCCTCGACCTTCGTCCCGGTGTAGACGGTCACGCCGTTCTCCGTGAGGCGAGCCTCGACCCTCTCCGCGACCTCGGAACCGTAGGCCAGCGCGACCCTGTCTTCGCCCTCGATCAGGGATACCTCCATCCCGAGCCGGCACAGGTTCTCCGCGACCTCGAGCCCGATGTACCCTCCTCCTACGACGGCCGCCCTCTCCGGGAAGCGTTCCCGTATGTACCCCTTCACCTCGTCAGCGTCCGTGAGAAAGCGGAGCACGAAGACACCCTCGAGGTCGGCGCCCGGGATCGGCGGGAGCACGGCCCGCGCGCCGGTTGCGACGATGAGCCGGTCGTAAGCGTCCTCGAAGACCTCACCGTCATCGAGAGCGCGCACGGATATCCTCCTGTCCTCGGGGTCTATCTTCTCGACCCGGTGGCGTACCCGTACCTCGATGCCCTTCTCCGCGAACTCCTCGGGCGTCCGAACCACGAGTTCTTCCCGACCCTCCACCATGCCTGACAGGAAGTAGGGCAGGCCGCACTCGCTGATGGAGGGCTCGGGCTCTTCCTGGTAGATAATGATCTCCGCCTCCGAGTCCACCCTGCGAGCCCTCGACGCCGCCTTGGTCCCCGCAGCTACCCCTCCAACTATCACCAAGCGCACAGCCGGACACGACCTTTCTCCAGGTTCATCACTGCGCCTTAGTGTACCGGCGAATCCCAAGCCGAAGGGGATTTCTATCACCATGGCCGCGAAAGCCTTTTGGATAGGACGATCGCCACGGGCGAGTCCTCGCGCCTGCGACATAGAGTTCGCCCCCGGAATGCTCTTCCAGGGGGCGAACTTTTCTCTACCTGCTGTCTGTGGAGGACTCTAGGCGTTGTTGGCAGCCTGGTATCGCCTTTCTGCCTCGTCCCAGTTGACCACGTTCCACCAGCTCCCTATGTACTCAGGACGGCGGTTCTGGTACTTGAGGTAGTAGGCGTGCTCCCACACGTCCAACCCTATTACAGGAGTCTTGCCCTCCATCAGCGGGCTGTCACCGTTGGGGGTGGTCTCTATGGAGAGGGACCCATCGGGGTTGGCTATCAGCCACACCCACCCACTGCCGAACAATGCCCCTGGTGCACCAGCAGCCCCGAACTCCTCCTTGAGGGACTCAAAGGAGCCAAAAGAAGAGTCTATTGCCTCCCTTAGCTCCCCTGTTGGCTCCCCTCCTCCCTGCCCGCTGGGACCCATTATCTGCCAGAACATGGAGTGGTTGGAGTGCTGGCCTCCGTTGTTCCTTACAGCCCTTCTTATGTCTTCAGGCACAGCGTCGAGGTCGGCTATTAGCTCTTCTATGTTTCCTGGGTCAACCTCTGGGTGCTTCTCGAGGGCTGCGTTGAGGTTGGTGACGTAAGTTTGGTGGTGTTTTTCGTGGTGGAGGTGCATGGTCTGTTCGTCTATGTTGGGCTCGAGAGCGTCGTAGGGGTAGGGCAGTGGCGGCAGTTCGTAAGCCACTTCTTCTCTCCTCTCCTTGCTTTGCGCTACCCGCTTACCTTACCCGGTTAGTCTTTATCTTTAACGTTCGGCTGCCCATCGTCGTACTGACGTGGATGTGAGCGGGGATCGTGGGCGCTGTAGAATATGCTGGTGGAGATTTCGCCCTCGGGGGTCCATCGTGGCAGTCCTCTCGAGCGCCGGAGCTCGGAAGAGTTGCGGCGTTTGCTGGACCGGGCGGTCGCGGCCAGCTCCAACGGTATCGTAATAACCGATCCCACTCTGCCGGACAACCCTATCGTCTACGTCAACCCCGCCTTCGAGAAGACGACAGGGTACACGGTGGAGGAAGCGATCGGGCGCAACTGCCGCTTCTTGCAGGGTGAAGACCGCGACCAGCCAGCGATCGAAGAGCTGCGGGCTTGCATCCGTGAAGGGCAGGAGTGCCGGGTCGTCTTGAGGAACTACCGCAGGGACGGGACCCGCTTCTTGAACGAGCTCTACGTCTCTCCGGTCCACGACGATGCGGGCAACCTCACCAACTTCGTCGGCGTGCAGAACGACGTGACCGAGATCAAGCGGACCGAGGAGGTGCTCAAGGGGAGCGAGGACCGGCTGCGCCTCGCGGTCGAGTCGACGGGGCTGGGAACATGGGACTTCAACCCCGTCACCGGGGAGCTCAAGTGGGACGAGCAGTGCAAGGCGGTGTTCGGGATGCCGCCAGGGGCCGCTGTGGATCACGACGTGTTCCTGGCCGGGCTGCACCCGGACGACAGGGAGCGGACGGATCAGGCGGTGCGGCAGGCGCTAGACCCTGAGGGCGACGGCGAGTACAACATCGAGTACAGGACCATAGGGCTTACGGACGGAATCGAGCGCTGGGTGGCGGCGAGGGGGCAGGCCTATTTCGACGAGGCGGGCGAGGCCCGCCGGTTTATCGGGACGGTCCTTGACATAACCGAGCGCAAGCGTGCCGAGCAGGAGCGGGATCTGCTGCTCGCCAGTGAGCAGCTCGCGCGTGTGGAGGCCGTGAGGGCGAGGCGCCGGCTCGCTCTGCTCGCCGCGGCTGGAACGACGCTCTCGGCCTCGCTCGACTACGAAGCGACGCTGGAGGGGATAGCAGGCCTCGTGGTCCCGGAGCTCGCGGACTGGTGTCTGGTGGACGTACTCGAGGAAGATGGCTCGGTGACACAGGTCGCCGCCGAACACGCGGACCCGGGAAAAAAATTCCTTCTGCGCCAGCTAATGAGCCACCGGCGCTTCGGAGAGGATGCCCCCGGAACCGAGGCGCGCGTGCTGCGCTCGGGCCGGTCCATCCTCCGCTACGAGGTCTCGGATGAGCTACTGGCCGAGAGCGCGACGGGAGAGGAGCATCTCGAGTTACTCCGGAGGCTGGAGATCCGCTCCTTGATGAGCGTGCCGCTACTGGCGCGGGGGAGGACGCTCGGCGCCGTGACGCTCGTCTCCACCGACCCCGAGAGGCGCTACGGCGAGGAGGACCTCTCGCTGGCGGAGGGCCTCGCCTACCGCTGTGCCCTGGCTGTGGACAACTCCCGCCTCTACAGCGAGCGGAGCCACATCGCCCGTACCTTGCAGCGGAGCCTGCTGCCGCGCCTCCCCGAGATCCCGGGGATCGAGGTCGGAGTAGAGTACCTGCCCATGGGGCAGGAGAACGAGGTAGGGGGGGATTTCTACGATCTGATCCACACCGAGGGGAAGCGCTGTCTGGCCGTGATCGGGGATGTCTGTGGCAAGGGTGCCGCCGCCGCGGCGGTGACGGCTCTGACCCGCTACACCATAAGGGCGGTCGCAATGCGGGAGGACGAGCCCTCAACCGTACTCCGCGGCCTGAACGAAGCCATGCTGCGGCAGCTCGGCGACGACCAGTTCTGTACGGTGGCCTGCGCCCGCCTGGAACCGGTGCCGGGCGGATTCGAGCTGGATGTGGCGCGCGGCGGCCACCCGGCGCCGCTCCTGGTGCGCGCCGACGGCTACATCGAGGCGGTAGTACCCGCGGGGAGGGCCCTCGGCGTGTTCCTCGACCCCGGGCTCGCGGTCCAGAGGGTCCGCCTGTGGCCAGGGGACGCCGCCGTCTTCTACACCGACGGCATAACGGAGGCGCGTGGGCCGGACGGGTCCTTCTTCGGCGAGCGGCGGATGCGGGATCTACTCCGCGCGTGCGCCGGCCTCGACGCTCGCGCCATCGCCGAGAAGATGAGAGATGTTACCCTCGAGTTCGGAGAGGGTAACCTGCGCGACGACCTGGCCGTGCTAGTCCTGCGCGTCTTCGAATAGGCTTCAGGTTTCAGGATCTGGGCCTCGGGTTTATGGCTGATGCCTGAAGCCTGAAACCTCTCAAAACCACGAGCGCGACGACGGCCAGCCCGGCCGCGGCTAGCTGTATCTGCCAGATGAAGTCGGGCAGCCGGGCTTCGAGGAGCGCTCCGGCTACGATGGGGCTCACGCCGTAGGCCATTCCGAAGCAGGTGCCGAAGAGCGCGAGGTAGGTCCCGCGCAGCCTCACGGGCGCGAGCTCGGCTGCCAAGGCTGCACCCGCGACCTCCAGGATCATCTCCGCCAGCGTGAAGAACAGGGCGAAGGCCACGAGGATGCCGAA
>JBJMIY010000039.1:0-2662 GCA_045806605.1 Rubrobacteraceae bacterium | reverse complement strand
GAGGGGCGTAGCGTGCTGACAAGCGACGGCCGTAAGGCCGGAGCGTGCTTCTATACCTCGTGGTGCTGGCGGCAGCGGGCCTCGTAGGTCTCCTGCGCGCCGACGAGGATGGTAGGGGCTGAGGCGGGTGCCGGCTTCCCGTCTATCAGGCGTTGGGAGCGCGAGGCGTCGCGGCCGCAGATGGCGCAGATGGCGCGCAGCTTCACCACCTCGTCGGCTTCGGCGAGGAGGTCGGGCATCGGGCCGAAGGGCCGGCCGCGGAAGTCCATGTCGAGGCCGGCGACGATCACCTGGTACCCCGAGTCGGCGAGGCTCCGGCACGCGTCCACGATCCCCTCGTCGAAGAACTGGGCTTCCTCGACGGCCACCACGTCGGTCTCCGGCTTGATACTTTCGAGCAGCTCCTCGCTCGTGGAGACGGCGCCGGCCTCGTGCGGGACGCCGTTGTGTGAGCGGATCTCCGTCAGGTCCGAGCGTGTCTCCAGGGCGTGCTTGAAGACCTGGACGCTGCGGCGGGCGTAGAGCGCGCGCCTGAGGCGCCGGATCAACTCCTCCGTCTTGCCCGAGAACATGGAGCCCGTGATCACCGTCAAAGACCCCACCGGCGCGGTCGAAGCGTTGTCCGAGTAAGCTCTTGCCTGTGTCATCGCCCCTTGATTCTACTCATCGTGGAGCTGGCCACGAGACCTCTTTCTCTACTTCAGATT
Organism: Rubrobacteraceae bacterium; assembly: GCA_045806605.1. Lineage (GTDB taxonomy): Bacteria > Actinomycetota > Rubrobacteria > Rubrobacterales > Rubrobacteraceae > JALYGY01. The sequence continues at coordinate 1,955 of JBJMIY010000039.1, read as the reverse complement.
CCTCTTCGGCCTGCGGCGCTCCCTCCTGTAGCGGAGGATGGCGACGGTCACGACGGCTGCGACGACGAGCGCCGAGGTAACCAGGAACAGCCCCACGTACTGCGGCGCCTGGCGGCCCAGGTAGGAGTAGAGGAAGGTCTGCGGGAAGATGCCCAGAGCGGTGGCAGCGAGGAAGTTCTGGAACCTCATCCGGGTGAGGCCGGCGGCGTAGGAGATGACGTCGAAGGCGACGCCGGGGATGAGGCGGCCGACGAAGACCGCGTAGATTCCCCACCTGGCGAACCAGCGGTCTGCGGACTGGAGGCCCGTCTTCCCCACGAGCACCTCCACCGGCACGCGCCCCAGGGAGCGCGAGATCCCGAAGCACACCGCGGCCGCCAGGACGTGCCCGAAGAGGCTCAACATCCAGCCCCAGAACACCCCGAACGCCAGCCCGTTGGCGAAGGTTATGAGGAAGGACGGCACCGGGGCCACGAGCGCCTGCAACACCATCAAGAAGCAGGAGGCCACAGGCGCCCACAGCCCGAACGAGAGAATATAGTCTCTCAAGCCTGCTATGTCTCCGCGTCCCAGGAGGCCCAGCGCCTGATGCACCTCGGAGCGGAAACCGCTGGAGAATGCGTAGAGGAGCACGAAGGGCGCCGCGACGGTCGCAAGCAGCACGAGCCGCAACAACCTGAGGGCCCGCGCATCCAGGTTTACGGCTCTCGTTACGGGAGGAAGGTGCCCCGGCCTGTTCACCTAATCATCTTACAACGCCGTGATCCGAGGTATGCAACGCTCGCGCAGCGGCAACCCCTAGTCCGGCGCCTGGTCGAGGGTGTTTCGGGCCATCCTTATCGAGGCCGCGTCTATCATGTGGCCATCGAGGGTGATCGCGCCTCGCCCGGCAGCGCTGGCTTCCTCGTAAGCCTTCAAGACCTTCTTCGCCCACTCGGTCTCTTCATCAGTCGGCTGGAAGACCTCGTTGACGGTTTCGATCTGAGCCGGGTGGATGCACCACTTGCCGTCGAAACCCAGAGACCGGGCGAGGAGGCAGCTCTTCCGGAGTCCATCCTCGTCGCGGTAGTCGGCGACGGGACCGTCCACGGCGCGAAGGTCCGCGGCGCGGGCGGCGACGACTATGCGCTGCATGGCGTAGTGGAAGCGGTGGCCCGGATATACCTCGTCCCACTCATCCATCACGCCTATGCTCGTCAGGGGCATCCTTACGCTCGCCGCGAAGTCGCCGGGCCCGAAGTGGAGGGCCATGAGGCGCCCAGTGGCACTGGCAATTCCGTCCACGCTGACGAGCCCTCTGGCGCTCTCTATCTGACCTTCGATCCTTATCTTGCCCGGTTCGAGGCCGGCAGAAAGCTCGGTCTGGTACAGCAGCGTGGCGGCGACGTGGAGGTCTTCGGGGCGCTGGACTTTGGGGATGAGGATGCTATCCAGCCTGTCCCCGGCCTCTTCGACGACCTCGATCACGTCCCTGTAGAAGTAAGGGGTGTCGAGCGCGTTGGACCGGTAGAGGGTCGGTCTATTCCTCCAGTCGAGCTCCTGAAGAGCCTGGACAATCTTCCCCCGCGCCTCGGCCTTCTCGTCGGGAGCGACGGCGTCTTCGAGGTCGAGGAAGACGGCGTCGGCCGGGGAGGCGAGGGCTTTTTCCGCCATCCCGAGGTTCGAGGCGGGGACGGCCAGGACGGAGCGCGGAGTTCTCATCTTCTGTCGAGCAGAGTCTCAACGGGCACACCGCGGATGGAGGCGTCGAGGACCTCCATCGGGTGGGCCGTAGGAATATCGTTACCGGTCTTCTTGAGGCTGGCCTGTATCTGGAGGATACAGCCGGGGTTGGAGGTGACGAGCATCTGCGCGCCGGTCTTGAGGACGTTGTTCGCCTTGCGCTCGCCGAGCTCGGCGGCGGGCTCGGGCTCGACCTTATTGTAGATACCGGCGGAGCCGCAGCAGATCTCGGC
>JBJMIY010000038.1:0-6038 GCA_045806605.1 Rubrobacteraceae bacterium | reverse complement strand
TCCTTGAAACCCACGGGCAGCAGACAAACGGTCACAGGGAGCTTCCCTCCCACGACGCTCCCTTGAAGCTCTACGGCCAGGAGATAAACTTTTCTCACTCGTAATGAGCAGGTCAGCGGTTCGAGTCCGCTCGTCGGCTCTGTTTTTTGCCTGCGGATCGGCTCAACCGCACAGACCACCGCTATAGAATACGCATGACGATGAGCGCGAAGAACCCTTCAGACGACACCAGTACCCTAAGGCCGACCCAACCTACTTCGACGCGCCCACCGACATCACGTGTCGCGCTCAAGACCGACATCGTCGTTATAGGGGCCGGCCAAGCCGGCCTGTCCTCGGCGTACCACCTCAAGAAGCGGGGGCTGGCATCAGGTCGGGGATTCATCGTGCTGGATCAATCGCCCCAGCCGGGAGGCGCCTGGCAGTTCCGCTGGCCTTCGCTGAAGCTCAGCACCGTCAACCGAATCCACGATCTGCCCGGGATGCGCTTCTCCGAGGCGGTGGACACCGAGGTTACGGAGGTGGAGGCGAGCGTCGCGGTGCCGCGCTACTTCGCCGCCTACGAACGGGCCTTCGATCTTCCCGTCTATCGGCCCGTAAAAGTGACGGTGGTTTGCGATCGGGGCGAACGTTTGAGGATCGAGACGGACAGGGGCAGCTTCTCGGCCCGCGGGGTGATCAACGCCACGGGCACATGGGAGGCTGCGTACATCCCGGAGTACCCAGGCGCGGAACGGTTCAAGGGCATGCAACTTCACACCAAAGATTACCGAACGGCCGAGGAGTTCGCCGGTAAGCACGTGATCGTCGTCGGTGGCGGTATCTCGGCGATACAGCTGCTCGACGAGGTCTCGCGCGTGACCACCACGACCTGGGTCACCCGCAGACCGCCCGACTTCCGAGAGGGACCCTTTACCGAAGAAAGGGGCCGCGCCGCCGTGGCGCTGGTCGAAGAACGGGTGCGCCGCGGCTTGCCGCCCCGATCCGTGGTTTCGGTGACGGGGCTGCCGGTCACCCCAGCGATCGAGGCCATGCGAGCCCGAGGGGTGCTGGACCGTCTGCCGATGTTCAGCGAAATCCTCGAAGACGGCGTCCGCTGGTCGGACGGGACCTTCGTTCGTGCCGACGTGATCCTCTGGTGCACGGGTTTTCGTAGCTCCCTCGATCATCTGGCTCCGCTGATGCTGCGCGAACCCGGCGGTGGCATAACCATGACCGGCAAGCTGGCCACGCAGGTTGCGAAGGACCCGAGGGTCCATCTCGTCGGCTACGGACCCTCCGCGTCGACCATCGGCGCGAATCGTGCCGGCAGGGCCGCCGCCCGCGAGTTGATGGCGTTTCTGGGAGAGGAGAAGACGTAGCGTGGTTGAGCACATAGATCGCGACGAACTGCGGACGAAGATCGATAGGGGAGACCCTTTCGTCCTGCTAGAAGTTCTGGCCCCTAGGTACTACCGGCACTCTCATTTGCCCGGAGCGTTGAACCTTCCGCCCGGCAAGGCCACCGAGATGGCGCCGGACTTGCTCCCCGACAAGGAGGCCGAGATAGTGCTCTACTGCTGGGACGCGGCGTGACGCACGTCCCTGCGGGCCGCCCGTGAGCTGGCGGCCATAGGCTACACGAACGTGCGGGAGTACAGCGAGGGCAAGAGAGCATGGATCGCGTCCGGGCTGCCAGTGGAAGGCAGAAGCCGACGGCCCCGACAACGAGGTTGATGAGAACATAGTGCAGGATCGTCGCTTTCTACCCCACTCAGCTGGCCCGCGCTCCACGAGGGAGAGTGTGGAGGTGCTCGAGGACCCTACACCTCGACGCGAGGCCAGAGGGTGGCGCCAGGGTGGAGCTGAGCGTATCCTCGACGGGCTGCGGCCTTAGCGAAGTGAGCCCTTAGGGGAAGGTTGACACGAGGGCGCTGTTGACACCACTCTGACACCACCGCGGGAGCAATACGGTGCAACACCCAGCAGCCCGGAGCAGAGAAAGCCGCCTAGGAATGGGGGATTTGCGACCCCATGCAGCCCTGACCGATCGCTCGTAATGAGCAGGGGTAAGCGGTTGAGTCCGCTCGTCGGCTCTCTCTTTCTCACGGTTTGCAGGGAACCTTGGAAAGCAGGTGATGGACCGGTGAGCCTTGGTCCCACTCTTGATGCCAACGAGTGCCAATAGGTGAAGGTGGACGTGGGTATACAGCTGACCAAGTTCATACACGGCTGTCGAAAGGGGTGGGCATGAAACTGAAACCGGTGGGGGAGCAGGTGGCCGCTGTAGTGGGGGCTTCGAGCGGCATAGGTCGCGAGACGGCCCTCCGTTTCGCCAAGAGGGACGCCAAGGTGGTTCTGGCGGCCCGCAGCGAAGCGGGGCTGCGGGCCCTGGAGGAAGAGATAAGGGGGCTAGGCGGCCAGGCGACGTCCGTGGTCGCCGACGTGTCCGAGTTCGAGCAGGTCGAAACGGTCGCCCGGGTCGCCGTCGAGGAGTACGGTCGGCTCGACACCTGGGTGCACCTCGCAGCCGTCGGCCTCTTCGCCTCCTTCGACCGGACGCGGCCCGAGGAGTTCAGGCGCGTGGTAGACGTGGACCTTATGGGCCAGGTCTACGGAGCGATGGCCGCGCTGCCGCACATAAAGGGCGAGGGACGCGGGGCGCTCGTGCACGTCTCCTCCGTGGTGGGCAAACGCTCGGTGCCCTTACAGAGCGCCTACTGCGCCTCCAAGCACGGCGTAGACGGCTTCCTCGAGTCGCTGCGCGTGGAGCTTATGCACGAGGGATGGAAGAACATCGGCGTCACCAACGTCATGCCGGCGGCCATCAACACGCCGTTCTTCACCAAGGCCCGTACCAAGCTGGGCGTCAAGCCGAAGGGTTTCCCCCCGGTCTACCAGCCGGGCGTCGTGGCCGACGCGATCCTCCATAGCGCCGAGGAGGCGCCCCGGGAGATGGTCGCTGGCGGCGCCGGCAAGGGCATCCTCCTGGGGCAGCGCCTCTCACCGCGCCTGATGGACGCCTTGATGGTGCGAGGGGGTTTCGGCTCCCAGATGACCGACCAGCCGAAATCCGCCGCGGACCCGGACGGGCTGTTCGCGCCCATGGAGGGGCAGGATCGGGCGGAAGGGGAATTCGGAGAACAAGCGCTACATAGGAGTTACCTCACCTGGCTGGACACCCGCCCGGCGTTGAAGTGGAGCATCGGGGTAGCGGGGCTTGCGATGGCCTTGGGTGCCTTGCGAGAGAAGTAAGGAGCGTCGACGAAAGGTGCCTATCCATTGCGTCGCAATACCCTTCCCTTAGGGATAGGGAGGAACGTGGCAGCTTGTGTCTGCGTCACGTGAGACAACCAGTTAGGCAACACAAAATTAGCCAACCATGCGGTTGCGCTATCGGAGGAAGCTAGAGGAGGAAGGGCCACAGTGAGATGGGGAACCAGTGAGGAAGATAGCCGATGCCTTTTGAACGGCCGCCTCGGACATGGAGCAGGCTTCTGGCTCCTCGACCGCCCCGGGCTACGCGGGATCTTGCAGGTTTGCGCGAGTTCTTCAGAGGAACAATGGTTCGTAGCGAAAGTCCGTCAGGGAAAGGTCGGTCCGGCGAGAAAGTACGGTTGTGAGCGCGGGAACCTACATCGGCACGTCCGGCTGGCATTACGATCATTGGAAAGGCCCGTTCTACCCATCGGGTCTTCCCGAGAAGGCCTTTCTCCAGTATTACGCCGGTAGCTTCGGCACCACGGAGGTCAACAACTCCTTTTACCGGTTGCCGGAAAGAGAAACTCTCCTTCGGTGGCGGAGCGCGGTTCCCGAAGACTTCGTCTTCTCGGTCAAGGCCTCGCGCTACCTCACCCACATGAAGAAGCTCAAGGATGCCAAAGAGCCCTTGGAGACACTTTTCGACAGGGTGGATGCACTAGGGGACAAACTCGGACCCATACTATTCCAGCTCCCACCCAGGTGGAGATCGAACCCGGAGCGGCTGGAAGGCTTCCTGGAGGCATTACCCGAGGGCAAGCGCTACGCCTTCGAGTTCCGTGACCGCAGCTGGTTCGACGAAAAGACCTACGAACTCCTGAGGAGCCACGGATCGTCGTTTTGCGTCTACGACCTCGATGGCAAGACCTCCCCCAAAGAAATAACCGCCGATTTCGCGTACGTGAGACTGCACGGACCGGAGGGCCCTTACCGGGGGCGCTACGGAGCGGAGCGGCTTGCAAGGTGGGCGGGCACCTTCTCGGTCTGGCTGAAAGAAGGGCTGGACGTCTACTGCTACTTCGACAACGACGAGGCCGGCTACGCGGCGCAGGACGCACTCGAGCTCGCGCGGATGATGGAGGAGGTTTGAGAAGATGTCGATGCAAAACCCGGACGTGGCGGAAATTTTCAAGAAGGTGACGGACCTACTAGAGATCGAGGGTCATCAGGCGTCTCCGCCTCCTGGACGATCTTATCGAAGCCAGGCGTTCGGCCGAGCGTAGCAGAGCTGAGGGGGTCCTGGTGGAGGCGAACCGCTGGTTGAGGAGGCACCCCTTCGACGTGCGCGTAGCGGAAGCGCGCGACCGATTGAGGGTCGCGCATCCCGTGGACCGGCACGATACCCAATAAGCCTACGAAGCGTAGGTGAGTCCTTCGGCATAAAGCCTGGTTGCCCTTCTCGAGCGCTCGGCCGACGAAGGCGCGCTTCCCCAGAGCGGCGGGGGCGCGCTGTAAAAGGTTAGAAATACAAAGTAAGGGGATGTTTGCACCCGGCCCTTCCTCCCTCCCGGCCGCTCCCCTGCATGGTTCAGCGTTGAGGAGGTTTCACGCCCGCTTCTTCCCCAGATAATACTGGCTCAAGCGGCGGAGGAGCTCTTCGGCAAGGGGGTCTATCTTCTCGTTGGCTACCTCCCGCGTGGGAGCCTTGGTGGTGAGACGGATGTGGACCTGCCCCCGACCGACCTCGCCCGGGCCAACCAAAGGGGCGAGCGCGGGATCCGAGGAACCGAGAAGGTCGCCGATCTCCTCGCCCAGCTCCTCCTCGCTGATCCCGGCGAACTCCAGCACCACCGATACGATCAAGCCCTCGCTGCGCTCCCCGATCATGGGCTCGAGCGTCTCCTCGAACATCCTCTGCATCTCGGCCGGCACGCCAGGCAACGTGGCGAAGAGCACCCCGTCTAGCTCGAGGAGGGCGCCCATAGCCGTGCCCAAGGGGTTGGCGATAAGCTCCGAGCCCTCGGGGAAGAGAGCCTGCTTGTAGGCAGACGGCGGTGGCTCGCGGCCGGTGAAGCGCCGGAACGTCCGCTCTACGTGGCGCCTGGCCTCGGGGTACTCGACCATCTCGCGGCCTACCGCTTGTCCCAGTGCCTCGTTGGAAATGTCGTCGAAGGTCGGCCCCAAACCGCCGGTGGAGATCACGAGATCCGCCCTGGCGGCTGCCTCCGAAAGAGCTGCGACGAGGCGAGCCCTGTCATCGCCGACGGCGGTGTGGCGGTGGACCGCTATCCCCGAAGCCGCGAGCCGCCGGCTGAGCCAGGCCGTGTTGGTGTCCACGAGGCTCCCGAGCAGTATTTCGGTCCCCACCGCAACGACTTCGGCGCTCGTCAAGCTTCGAACCTTCATACCGTCTCGCCTACGTACGTTAATGCGGCTGGTCGGGCAAGGAGTACTCTATAGCGGGCGAACACCGCTTCTGGCCTCCTGAGCAGGAGGCCTAAATTGACCACGTAGCCGTGGCCGTCTTGGTCATCGCTCCGTGAGGTCATAGGCATACGCATCCGCCGACGTATTCTACCCAGACGCCTTTGGATAAAGATGCGGGAGAGCGGATAAGCCCATTGTGTGTGCCTAGCCTCTTGGGCGCCCGGGGACCGGAAACGGCACCGCCCTCCGGTAGCGCTCGTAGGCGGCGCCATAGGCCGCCCGAAGCCTGTGCTCCTCGTGCAAAGAACCCAACACGACGTAGAGGCCCACGAGCGCCAATAAGACGGCCCGGGTCGCCGTCATACGGGGCAAGAACAGGAAGAACCCCAGGGCGCCGAGGTTGCCCGGGTGGCGACTGAAGCGGAACGCGC
>JBJMIY010000037.1:0-4940 GCA_045806605.1 Rubrobacteraceae bacterium | reverse complement strand
CTTGGTGTTCCTGGACCTATAGGACCGGGGCTATGCAAGATCCTGCGTACGAACTTCTTAGAACTCCGTCAACGCGAAGTTCGCAGAATACTCCTTCCACGCACTTCGGTGAATAAGGGCGCAGTGCGGGAAGTGGAATTCCATAGCTGCCTCTCGTTGGTGCACGGTGCCCGGGGCTGATGAACTACTTGCGTCGCGCCGAGCACCACAGCCGCGATGGCCGGTGCGGAGAACGAGTATATCGGCGCCCTGTCAGGTGTACCCGAACACCGGCGGAAAGACGATCACGACGATCGCCGCCCACACGGCATAGACCGGCAGGTAATCCGTCTGCCACCGTTCGAGGCCCGTGAACGATCCGCGCCCTCTCAGAAAGCGGATGTAGAGCACGGCGGACCACGCCAGATTGACCAGAAGAATCACGTTCTCACCCACGGCGGCCACGCGGTTCGGACTGAAGCCGAACTCGGTGATGCGCCCGGCGATGGCCCACAGCGCTACCGCGTCGGCCAATAGCGCACTGACCACCAGCACGACCTGCACTACATCGAAGGCGCCGGGGGGCGACCGGGGGTCCCGGGCGGAGACGGAATAGAGCAGAAGGCCAAGGACCACCACCAGGAGCAGGTCGAAGGCGATGAGCGCGTTGCGCTCGATGTCCACCCCGCGCCCGGTCCACAGCAGGGTCCCCAGAAACGTGACCAACACGGCGGCGAAAAGGGGTGTGAAGAGGCGCGTCAACACGGGCGCCATGTTCTCGATCACGCTCTGCTTGGCCTCCACCAGCCAGGAGGCGACCACGACGGCCCCGACCGCTCCGCACGGCAGCAGCCACGACTCGAAGAAGGGCTCGACGTCGATCCCGATGGACTGGAAGATGATCCTCATGGACGCCATGAGGACGCCGCCGCCGAGGGCGATCAGCACGAAGTAGATGAACAGCTCGCCCGAGAACCGGATGAAGTCCATGCGGCCCGCCACTTCGCCCCACCGGCCGCCCGCGTACGCGATGCCCACTACCAACCAGAGCGCGATCGGCAGGTGCAGCGCCGTGAGCGCCTCGGTGTAGCCGCCCGGCGCGAGTGGATAGACATTGGCGAATACGACCGCCGCGACGAACGCGACGGCCAGCCAGCGCAGAGTGCTGGTGTCGAGCCGCCGTTTCCAGACGAAATAGCCGGTCAGGAGGGGCAGCACGAAGAGACTCAGATTGCGGGCGTAGAAGTAGAAGCCGGCGTCCTGGTCCAATTGGATCCCGAAGAGCGCCGGCACCTTGATGACCACGGCCGCCGCCACGGCGAGACAGAAGGCGACGATGGCATCCGTTCGGCCCCACGCTCGCGAGCCCCCGGAATCCTCGGGGACGACGAGCTGCTTCCAAAGGCGGTCCGAGTGCTCGCGCGCGAACTCCCGTGAGAGGGCGTCGATGTTGCCCATGCGCTTCACCGCCACCAGGAACGCTTCATCGGTGGCGAGCCCCGCGTCGACCAGGACCGCTACCTGCTCGCGCAGATGGTCTTCCAGCTCCGCTACGTCGACGGAGTGGATCGCCTGCCGGCGGCGGAGGTAGCTCCGCCATCGGTCGATCTGCTCCTCGAGCGATACCGCGTCACCTGGAGCCGGCATCGCTCAGGCTCCCTGTGCAAGTGGCGCGGCTGACGCCGGTTGGCTGGCCGGGACGGGAATGTAGAGCGCCCGCCAGATGCCCCGTAGCGTAGCGTCCACCGCTTGCCACTGCCTGCGTTCCTCGGCGAGCTGAGCCCGGCCCCCGGGCGTGATCCGGTAGTACTTGCGACGCCGGCCGCTCTCTGCAACTTCCCAACGCGCCTCGACGTGGCCGAGCCGCTCGAGCCGATGCAGAACAGGGTAGAGCATCCCGTCGGTCCACTCCATGCGCCCTCCGGACAACCTCCGAACTCGCTTGAGGATGGCGTAGCCGTAGCTGTCCTCTTCGGCCAGGATCGCCAGGACGATCGGCGTCGAGGAAGCAGCTATCAGGTCCTTGTTGATCTCCATGATCTCCATGATTTCACGCGTCGCGCGGCGCTAATGAACTCACCCGAGTGTACATAGCAGCATTATACATGGCAGTGCTAGGTATATAAAGAACCGCGGGTTCGAGGAGTATGGCCGCGGGACAATTCCCCACCTTTAGGAAGAAGGCCGCGAGGAATCGTCCATTCAAGGGTAACGGGTTAACGCCACCACACCTAAAGCGATAAGGCTTTGGTCACCCACTGGACGCAGAGCGGAGTATAGCCAGTCTTCCTGGGTCAAGAAGGGTGGTGTTTAGCGTACTCTCAGTAGGGTAGGGGTAACAGTGTTCCGGTCACAAGTTGGGGTAAGTCTTATGTGAGTAATCGTGACTATTCTTGACGCAGATTTCCTGAACCTCAAGAGTCTGGGCGGCGCTCGCCTGCAGTCCGGACGACCGTCTTGCGCGGGTTGATAGAGAGACCTGTTAGAAGGAGGAAACGCGCATGGAAACCCTTAATAAGGACACGATGGAAGAGATGCTAAGCACTCCGAACCGCCTGCTCGTCGGCGCGGGACCCGGCAACCTGGACCCCCGGGTGGCGCGGGCCTTGACTCTCCCCTTGCTCAGTCACTTGGATCCCAGCTTCTGGGAGATTATGGACTCCACGGCAGACTTGCTCCGCCAGGTCTTTAAGACCGAGAACGAGGCTACCCTTCTTCTTCCGGCAACGGGAATGGCCGGGATGGAGACCATGTTCGCTAATCTCATAGAGCCTGGCGACAAGGCCCTCATCGGGCACTCCGGGCACTTCGGGTCGCTCATGGTGGAGGTTGCGTCCCGACAGGGGGCAGAGGTTACCGAGATTCAAGGACCCGAGGATGGAGCGATAGACGAAGAGGAGTTCATCGAGAAGCTCGACTCCGATGACTTCGCGGTCGCGGCTACTGTCCATGCCGAAACCGCCACCGGAACCTTCCAGCCGGTCCAGAAGATAGCCGCCGCCTGTCAGGAGCGGGACACGCTCTTCTTGATGGATGCGGTTACCTCGCTGGGAGGGATGGACGTCCGCGTAGACGAGTGGGGTGTGGACGCCTGTTACTCGGGCACCCAGAAGTGTCTGTCCATACCGTCGGGAGGGTCGCCCATAACCTTCAGCGAGCGGGCGATGCGGAAGGTGCGTAACCGCAAGCAGAAGCCCTGCACCTACTACTTCGACATCCAGGAGCTTATGCGCTACTGGAGCGGCGGGATGGAGAAATCCTACCATCACACCGCGGCCATACCTCTCGTATACGCCACCCATGAAGCGTTGCGCGTTCTCCTGGAGGAAGGGTTGGAGAATGCCTTCGAGCGCCACATCCAGTGCTCCAGGCTGCTACTCGAGGAGATAAAACCGCTGGGCTTCAAGCCGTTTGCCCAGCCTGAGTACCGGCTGCCCATGATCACCGCCGTCACCATGCCCGAGGGCCTGAACGCTAAAGACGTGCGCACTCGCCTGCGCGAAGAGTGGAACATAGAGACGGACCTGGGCCTCGGTGAGATCGCCGAGAAGATCTTGCGCATAGGCCTCAAAGGGTACTCGGCCCAGCCACGCAACGCGGCCTACGTGACCCTGGCGCTAAGCACCATGGTCGGAGCGGCTTAAAGTAAAGGGTCCACAAGAGTGGGAAGCGGGGCACGTCGAGGGCTCATTTGCGCGACGAGGTGCAGAGACAGCACGAACCAGGCGGTTACCTTCGGCCCGGTCTGGGCGCGACGCGCGATTCCGGGCTGGCTGCGGCTACCATGCACCGCCGCCACCGCCACCGCCGCCACCGCCACCGCCTCCACTGAACCCCCCGCCGCTCCCCGAGCCGGAAGAGGAGGGAGGGGTGAAGGCCTCAGAGAAGTCGTTCTCAAGATTAGTGAATGAGAAACTGTCGGGCCCGCTGATGGACCCGTCGGAGCCCGGACCGTAGAAGCTGCCGCCCGCAGCGACCTCGGGCGGGGCCTGGAGCCGGGCGGCGTCGAGTACCTGCTCGGCGACGCCGAGCGCGATGCCGTAGACCAGGAACTGCTCCCACAGGGCGAGCGAGGCCGGGGGAGAGTCCTCCACGCGGCTGAAGTCGTTGAGGTAGCGGCGGAAAGCTTGCCAGCGGGCGTGGAGCAGAGCCCCCTTCGGCGTGCGTCTCACCCACATCCGGTGCATAGCTGAGCCGGCGTAGCCGAAGACGCGCCGGAATACCACCCACACGACCACGGCCGCGAATACAAGGACGAAGAAGCTGGAAAAGACGAGGGAGATCAAAGCCCCAACGTTGGCGCCGAAGAGGGAGAGCACGAACCACGCGGCCCCTGCCAGCCCCAGCAGGAAGGCCGCCCAGCCCAACCATCTACCGGGGCTACGCTCGACGAGATCGCGCCGCTCGACCTCCCGCTTCACCGCGTCCCTGAAGGACTCGTAGGACGAACGGTTGGCCTGGCGGTCATCGCCGTCCTTTATGCGCTCCTCGAAATCCGTCAGGTTGACCGGGCCATCGGAGAGCACACGCTTGGCCACGGTGAGAACTCTGCGCTCGAAGTCTTCGAGCGAGCCGGACTCGCCTGAGCCGAGGTCCACGCGGAGGTCGGTCATGGTCTTCTCTCCCCAGAGACCGCCCTTCTTTACCGAGACCGGCTGCGCCTTGAGGACGCCGCGCCGGATCAGGTCGAACAGGGTAGCGGTGAACTCCCTGGTTCCCACCGAAGGCTTCTGACTGATGATGGCGCCGATTACCGCCGGTGGGTCGTTGGTGGGCGGCTCCCGCTCGTAGCGCTCGTCGTAGTCCACCTTCGGCTCCCGGCCGTAGCGCAGGTAGACGAACACCATCATCCCTAAGGACAGGACGACGAGCAGCAGCCCGAACAGCGGCTGCAGACGCAGGAGCCATGCCTGGCGGGCCTCAGAACGGGCCTCTGCGGCCTCTTCGTCCATGATCTCCTG
>JBJMIY010000036.1:0-13386 GCA_045806605.1 Rubrobacteraceae bacterium | reverse complement strand
TTACCTCCTCAGAACTCGAGGACGACCTGGACGGCTTCGGCGGGGTTTTCATCGAGCAGCCTGAAAGCTTCATCGGCTTCCTCGAGCGCGAACACGTGCGTCACGAGCTGTTTGAGCCCGATTTTCTGCTCCGCCGCGAGGCTCATTACGGTGCGCTCGAGGCGTCCGACGGTCCAGCGGTGGTCGAGCGCCAGGCTCACCCCGAAGATCTGGGATGAGACCACGTTCACCCGGTTGTGGTGGAACTCCTCGCCCAGAAACAGACCAGTCCCCTCCCCCTGATAGAAGCCGGAGGATACGACCTTCGAGTTATAGGCGGTGGAGCGGAACGCCTCGTGGAGGGCGCGGTAGGAGCCGCTGATCTCGATGCATACGTCGGCGCCGCGGTTCTCGGTCAGCGCCTTTATCTCCTCGGCGGGGCCCGCTTTCGTGAAGTCCACAACGTGAGTGGCTCCGAGCGACTTCGCCAGCTCCAACCGTCTGGCGATACCGTCGACCGCGATCACGGTCCCCCCGTTGAGGCGGGCGAGCTGGCCCGAGATCAGGCCGGGTACGCCCTGGCCGAAGACCGCCACGTACTCGCCGACATGAACGTCGGCGTCGAGCACCGCGTTGAGCGCTATAGCCCCGATCCTGGAGAAGATCCCGAGCATCGGGTCCACGCAGAGGGGCAGCCTCCGTTGCGCCGCCCAGTCTTTGTGCACCACAGTGGTGCTCTTGTGGCCCCACGTCCCCCAAACGACCTCTCCGAGCTGGACCTCGGTCACGTCAGAGCCTACCTCGGCCACTTCGCCGACCTTCCTTGGTCCCTCGAACGTTACGACCTGTCCCAAGAACGGGCTCCTCTCTGTAGGTCACTTGAGCGCGCCAGCGGTCAGGCCCCTGACGAAAGATCTCGCGATTGCGCCTGGTAGTGTTGTTGCGGGTTCGAGTTGAGCTTCTCGATTTGCGATTACTACGAAGCCACTTCCTGTAGCTGCCTCTCCAGATCCTTTATCTCGTCCCGGAGCTTTGCGGCGTACTCGAACTTGAGCTCCTCGGCTGCTTCGAGCATCTCGGCCTGGAGGTCGGCGATGAGGTTCTGCAGTTCGTCGGGGTCGCGAGGGGTCTCGCGGGCACTCCTCTTGTCAGCCTTGTAGAGACCCTTGGCTTCGGCGGCGATCAGGATGTCGGAGACGCCCTTGACTATGGTGCGCGGCTCTATATCGTTCTGCTCGTTGTAGGCGACCTGGATCTCGCGCCTGCGGTTAGTCTCCCCTATGGCGATCCGCATCGCCTCGGTCTCTTTATCGGCGTACATGATGACCCGCCCGTTCACGTTGCGGGCGGCGCGGCCGATGGTCTGGATGAGCGCCCGCTCCCCACGCAGGAAACCCTCCTTGTCAGCGTCCAGTATGGCGACGAGGGTTACCTCCGGAAGGTCGAGACCTTCACGCAGGAGGTTAATGCCTACCAGTACGTCGAACTCGCCGGTACGGAGGCCGCGGATGATCTGGATGCGGTCCAGCGTCTCGATGTTGGCGTGCATGTAGCGCGCTTTGACCCCGTGCTCGAGCAGGTAATCGGTAAGGTCCTCGGCCATCTTTATGGTGAGCGTGGTGATGAGGACCCGCTCGTTTCGCTCGGTGCGCCTGGCAACCTCGTTCAGCAGATCGTCGATCTGGTTCTGCGTCGGACGTACCTCGACCTCGGGGTCCACCAGGCCGGTCGGGCGGATGATCTGCTCGACTATCTGCTCGGAGTTCTCGAGCTCGTAGGGTCCCGGCGTCGCCGAGACGAAGACCATCTGGTTAGTCTTGAGGAGGAACTCATCCCACATGAGCGGCCTGTTGTCCAGGGCGCTCGGCAGACGGAAACCAAACTCGACGAGGGTGGTCTTGCGCGAGCGGTCGCCTGTGTACATTCCCCGCACCTGGGGCAGCGTGATGTGCGACTCGTCCACGAAGGTGAGGTAGTCGTCGGGGAAGTAGTCGAGCAGCGTGTACGGCGTCGAGCCCGCAGGCCGCCCGTCGAGGTGGCGCGAGTAGTTCTCGATGCCGGAGCAGTAGCCAACCTCGCGCATCATCTCGAGGTCGTACCGGGTGCGCTGCCTGAGACGGTAGGCTTCGAGGACCTTGCCTTCCCGCTCCAGCTCTGCGGTGCGCTCCTCGAGCTCGGTCTCGATATTCCTCACGGCGAGCGTGAGCCGCTCCTCGTCCGTGACGAAGTGGGTAGCCGGGTAGACGGTTAGAGTGTCCAGCTCGCGCAGGATCTCACCGGTAAGCGGGTCCACCTCGGTCATGTTCTCGACCTCGTCTCCGAAGAGAGAGATCCTGTAAATGGTGTCCTGGTATGCCGGGTGGACCTCGAGCACGTCCCCGCGAACCCTGAAGGTGCCGCGGGCGAGCTGGAAGTCGTTCCTGGTGTACTGGATACGCACCAGGTCCCTCAAAACGTCGTCGAGGTCGTAAAAGCCGCCCCTCTCGAGGAGGACCATCTTGGAGCGGTACTCATCAGGGCTGCCGAGGCCGTAGATCGCCGAGACGCTGGCGACGACTATGACGTCGCGTCTGGTGAAGAGGCTGCTCGTCGTGGAGTGCCTCAGACGGTCTATGTCCTCGTTGATCTGGGCGTCCTTCTCGATAAACGTGTCGGTCCGCGGGACGTAGGCCTCTGGCTGGTAGTAATCGTAGTAGGAGACGAAGTACTCGACGGCGTTGTTCGGGAAGAACTCGGAGAACTCACTCGCGAGCTGCGCGGCGAGCGTCTTGTTGTGCGCGATGACGAGCGCGGGACGGCCCGCCTTCTCGATGACACGCGCCATCGTGTGGGTCTTGCCGCTCCCCGTAACGCCGAGCAGGGTCTGGGCGCGCATCCCGGCGTCCAGGCCCGAGGCGAGCCTCTCTATCGCCTGCGGCTGGTCGCCGGTAGGCCGGTATTCGCTTTTTACCTTGAAGTTACTCCGAGTTTCGATACAGGTTCCTTCCGTACAATTCTTCGTATACGCTCTGGGCCTCTAGGACGTTCTGGACGTAGTGGTGGGTCTCCTTGTAGGGGATGTCCTCGCCGACGTCGAAGCCTTTGTCGGAGATCCAGGCGTCCACCCGGCCCTCCCCTGAATTATACGCCGCGAGCACGAGCCTCTCATCGCCCATATACCGGCCATCGAGATAACTCAGGTACCAGGCCCCCATCCTGAGGTTCACCTTGGGGTCGCGGTACCGGCCCTCTATGCCGCTACGCTCCTGGATGAACCTGGCCGTCTCCGGCAACAGCTGCATCAAGCCATAGGCCCCCTGGTGAGACTTCGCGTCCGGCCTGAAGCGGCTCTCGGTGTAGACCACCGCGGCGACGAAGGTCGGCTCCAGGCCGTGCTCGGCGCTCACGTCCCTGATCGTCTCCTCGTAGCGCAGCGGGTAGACGGTCCGCCGGACGGCGTCGGGGGCCTGCAGGATCAGAGGCAGCACCGCCAGCAGCGCCGCGATCACTGCCGCCAGCGCTAGCAGAACGAGGACCAGAAGCCTGCGCCGGGCCCGTGACCTGCCGTACCTACTCTTCTTGCTCGAATACGCTACCGCCAAGACTCCTCGCCTCAAGCTCCTCGGCCTGTTTCTTTAGTTTATCCACGTCGCCGTCGTTTTGTACAACGATATCGGCCCGCCGGGCCTTCTCCTCCTGAGGGAGCTGCCGCGCCTCTATCGCCATGAGTGCCGCCTCGTCCACGCCGCGCTCCGCCGCCCAGGCCCGCCTCCTCTCCTCGGGCACGACGACGGCGACCGTGTAGTCGTAATCCGCGCCGCTCCCGCCCTCGAAGAGGAGCGGCACCTCGGCCACGAAGAGGCCGGCCTCTGAGACGGCGATGCGCCGCTGCGTCTCGCGGCGGACTAGCGGGTGCAGGATGTCCTCGAGATCCCGCAGAGCCTCACGGTCCCCGAAAACCTTGCGACCGAGCGCCCGGCGGTTCACGCCCCGCTCGCCCCTGACGTCGTCCCCGAATCGCTCGACGACGCGGGAGATAGTCGTCCGGTCCTCCGCGAGGAGGTCGTGGACGATCTCGTCGGCGGAGACGGTCTCGGCGCCGAGCTCGCCGAGAAGACGGACGAAAGTGCTCTTACCTGAAGCGAAAGGGCCGGTGACGGCGATGGTCACCGGCCCTCTGTGTTCGCGCGGTCGTGTGTGGTGCCGGGCTATCTCTCCTCGAGATCCAGGTCCGCCAGAGCGTCGAACGCGCCGGTGCGCAGGCCGCCGCTCTCCGAGACCCGGTCGCCGCGCGGACGGTCGTCCCGCTCGCGGCGCGGCGGACGGTCGTCCCGCTCACGACGCGGCGGACGGTCCTCGCGTTCCTCCCGCTTCGGCCTGAGAGAGAGCGAGAGACGGCGCCGGCGGGCGTCCACGTCTATGATGCGGGCGTCCACCTCGTCGCCCGAACGCACGATCTCGTCCGGTGTCTCGACGTGGTGGTCGGCCAGTTCGGAGATGTGGATCAGGCCCTCCACGCCCTCGGCAACCTCGACGAAGGCCCCGAAGGAAACCAGCTTCGTTACCCTCCCGTGGATCTGCTCGCCGACGTTGACCCGCTCGACGATCTCCTGCCACGGGTCCTTGCGCGTCTGCTTGAGACCGAGCGAGATCCTCTCGCGGTCCCTGTCCACCTCGAGGACCTTGACCTCGACCTCTTCGCCTACCTGCACGACCTCGCTCGGGTGGTCGACGTGGTTCCAGGACAACTCGGAGATGTGGATCAGGCCGTCTATCCCGTCGAGGTCCACGAACGCCCCGAAGTCCACCAGGTTCGAGACGGTGCCGCGCACGATCATGCCCTCCTCGAGCGAGGTGAGAATGCGCTCGCGCTCCTCCTTGCGCTCCTCCTCGAGGACCGCGCGCCTGGAAAGCACTACGTTGTTGCGGCTCCGGTTCAGCTCGATGACCTTGCACTCGAGCTTCTGGCCGAGGAAAGCCTCCAGGTTCCTGACGCGCCGGATGTCCACCAGGCTCGCGGGGAGGAAGCCGCGCAGGCCGATGTCCAGGATCAGGCCGCCCTTGACGACCTCGATGACGGGGCCCTCGACGGTGCGCTGGTCGTTGTAAGCCTCCTCGATACGGTTCCAGGCCCTCTCGAAGGCAGCACGCTTGGCGGAGAGGATCAGACGCCCGTCGGCGTCCTCCTTCTGCAGGACGAGGGCCTCGATGTGCTGCCCAAGCTCGACGACCTCGTGCGGATCGGCGCCCTTGCGGATGGTGAGCTCGTTCGAGGGGATGAGCCCTTCGGACTTGTAGCCGATGTCCACTAGGACCTCGTCCTTGTCTATGCGGACGACGTCGCCCTCGACTATGTCGCCGTCCTTGAAGTCGATGAGGACGCTCTCGTCTATGGGGACTATCTCCCCGTTCTCTTCCCGGAAGAAGTCCTTCATGGTCAGTTCCCGGGATACGTTTTGAGTGGTGTCAGTCATGTAGTGGTTACTTTCCTTTTTCCATTGCTGGTCGGTGCAGATTATACAGTTTTGCGCAGGTGGCGTCCGAAACCGGGTTCTCGTCAGGTCGTGATCACACCCGCTTCTCCAACAACTCGACCCGGCCCCAGCGCTCGCCGGCCTTGACCTCGACCTCCAGGGGCGGCTCGAGGTCGTAGGCCGCGACCATCCTGTCGGCGGCAAGAGCGGCCACCACATCGACCCTGTCCTCGTCTACGTCGAAGACCAGCTCATCGTGCACCTGCATGATCATGTCCGCACCAAGCGGGCGCAGCCTGGGCGCGAGGTCGACCATCGCCACCTTGATGATGTCCGCCGCCGACCCCTGCACGCGAGCGTTGAACGCGAGCCTCTCCCCCAGCCTCCGGATGTTCTTGTTGGAGCTCCCGAGCTCGGGCACGTAGCGCCGCCGCCCGAAGAGCGTAGTCGCGTAGCCGAGCTCCTCGGCCTCCTGCAGGGTCTCCCTCATGAACTCGGTCACCTTCGGGTAGCGCTCGAAGTAGCGCTTGATGTAGCGCTCGGCCTCCGCAGGATGGACGTTTCCGAGCCGGCTCGCGAGCCCGAAGCCCGAGATGCCATACAGGATGCCGAAGTTGACCATCTTCGCCCGTCGCCTGAGCTCGGGCGTAACCATCTCTATGCGCGTGTCGAAGACCTCGGCGGCTGTGCGGGTGTGGATGTCCTCGCCCTCCATGAACGACTCGACGAGCGCGGGCTCCCCTGTCATGTGCGCCAGGATCCTGAGCTCTATCTGCGAGTAGTCGGCGACCACGAGCCTGCGCCCGGGCGAGGCTGTGAACGCGTCCCTGATACGCACGCCGAGCGGGGTGCGTACCGGGATGTTCTGAAGGTTCGGAGATTCGCTGGAGATGCGCCCCGTAGCAGCCGCCGTCTGGTTGAGGGTGGTGTGGATTCGCCCATCCTCGCCGATCAGCTTCGATAGCCCTTCTATATATGTGCCCCGCAACTTGGTCAGCTCTCGGTACTCGATGATGCGCTCGGCAATGGGGTGCTCGATGGCGAGCTGCTGCAACACCCTGGCGTCCGTCGAGTAGCCGGTCTTCGTCTTCCTGAGCGGCGGGATGCTCAACCTCTCGAAAAGCACCTCGCCAAGCTGCTTGGGCGAGCCTATGTTGAACTCGACGCCGGCGTCCTCGTAGATGCGCCTTTCCAGCTCCTCGACCCGGCCCTCTATCTCCTCGCCAACCTCTTCCAGGACCCTCGCCTCGACCGGCATCCCGAACTTCTCCATCTCCCCAAGCACATCGGCTAGCGGTAGCTCGATGTCGTAGAAGAGCCTCGCGAGCCCCATCTCCTCCAGCTCCTCGACGAGCCTCGGTGAGAGATTCTGGATCGTCGCGGCCCGCCGCGCCGCTTCCCTGACGGCGGGGTCGTCAACCCCGACTTCGACGTCGGCCAGGCCACGCTCCGAGGCGAGGGCATCCAGCTCATAGCTACCTAGGCCGGGTTTGATCAGGTAAGCCGCCAGGAACGTGTCGAAGTGTGCGCCCCTGACCCCGGCCTTCTTCGCGTCGTGAACCCGCAGGGGCCGGTCCGGCAACCCTACCGAGATCCTGACCTCGTCCTCCGCCACCGCGACCGCCCACCGGCCGTCCCCGACCGGCGCCACGGCTACGGGCTCGAAGCTCGGCTCGATGGGCTCCTCGGAGAGGCGTACCGCCAGCCGCTCCGGCGTCGGCAACTCCCCGCCGCCGACTACCGGTAGCTCGGCCAGTCGGGGCTCGAGGCTCCTGAACTCGTAGCGCCTGAGGAGCACGTCAAGGATCTCGGGCGACACGCCCTCGAATCTGAGCGCCTCCCCGTCGAACGCGACCGGGGCGTCGAAGCGCATGCGGGCGAGCTCCAGCGAGAGGAAGGCGCTCTCCCGCCCTTCCTCCAGCTTTTTGCGCGTGCCCTTGGCGGCGACGGCGTCCAGATGGTCGTAGATCCCCTGCAGCGAGTCGAACTCCTGCAACAGATTCGCGGCGCCTTTGGGGCCGATGCCCCTGACGCCGGGTATGTTGTCCGATGGGTCGCCCACGAGCGCCTTGTAGTCCGGGATCTGCTCCGGCGTGACGCCGTACTCCTCGATTACTTCCTGCCGCCCGTAGGTCTTGGTCTCCGAGACGCCGCGGGTGGTCCTGAGCACCCGGACGTGTCCGTCCACGAGCTGCATCGCGTCCTGGTCTCCGGTCACGATGAAGAGCTCGATACCATCCGGCACCTGCTTGCTCAGGGTCGCCAGGGCGTCGTCGGCCTCGAACCCCTCGGCCCTGATGGCCGGGATGTTCATCGCCTCGAGGATCTCGTCGAGGTGGTCCAGCTGGACCCTGAGCTCATCGGGCATGGCGGAGCGGTGGGCCTTGTACTCGGGGAAGACCTCCAGCCGGAACGCCGGTATGCCGGCGTCCCATACCACCCCGAGACCCACCTCTTCCTCCGAATCGAGCAGCTTGAGGACCATGCTCGTGAAGCCGTAGAGGGCGTTCGTGGGCAGCCCGCTGGTCGTCGCTATGCTCTGCGGCAGCGCGTAGAACGCCCGGTAGAGCAGGGAGTAGCCATCGATGAGGTAGACGCGCATTCTTATGAATTATACCGCGAAGCCAGCCCACGAAAACGGCGAATGGGCAGTAAATCCGGGGCCGCGCTGCCATCAGGCCGGTGTGTTCTCATCGCCAGGCACACGGTCGAGCCGCCGGAAGACCACGTCTCCCGCCTCACTTTTCGCCAGCTCGTAGTGTGAAGAAAACTAGATCTCGCCGAGGTAGGCTTCGCGGACCGTCGGGTCCTCGCGCAGCTCGGCGGCTGGAGCGGAGTTGACGATGGTTCCCGTCTCGAGGACGTAGCCGCGGGTTGCGATCTCGAGGGCGATGTTGGCGTTCTGCTCGACGAGCAGGATCGTGGTGCCCTGCTTGTTGATCTCGCGGATGGTCTCGAAGATGCGCTCGACGAGCACGGGGGCGAGGCCCATCGAGGGCTCATCGAGGAGCAGGAGCCTGGGGCGGCTCATGAGAGCGCGGCCGATGGCGAGCATCTGCTGCTCGCCGCCGCTCATCGTGCCGGCTTCCTGCTTCGTGCGCTCCTTCAGGCGCGGGAAGAGGTCGAAGACGCGGTCCATGTCCTCGCGTATCCCGGAGGTGTCGTTGCGGTGGTAAGCGCCCATCTCCAGGTTTTCGAGGACGGTCATGCGGAAGAAGATCCTGCGCCCCTCCGGGCTCTGGGCGATGCCCCTGGAGATAAGCTCGTGCGCCGGGACGCCCTGTATCTCCTCGCCGGCGAAGATAATTCTGCCCTGCTTCGGGGGGAGGATACCGTGGATGGAGCGCAGAGTCGTGGTCTTGCCGGCCCCGTTCGAACCGATGAGGGTGACGACCTCGCCTTCGTCTACGGTGAGCGAGATCCCGCGCAAAGCCTGGATGTGCCCGTAGTAGCTGTGCATGTCCTCTATCTCGAGCAGCGGCATAGAGGCTTACCCTGTCTTCGCCGTGCCGAGGTAGGCTTCGATGACGCGCGGGTCCTCGCGCACCTCGCGCGGCGCGCCCTCGGAGATCTTCTCCCCGTGGTCGAGCACCGTGACCCGGTCGGAGATGCTCATGACCACCCTCATCTCGTGCTCGATGAGGAGGATGGCGATACCCCTCTCTTCCCTCAAGCGCCCGATGAGGTCCGTCAGGCGCGCCGTCTCCTGCGGGTTCATCCCCGCCGTCGGCTCGTCCAGGAGGAGGAGCCTGGGGTCCGAAGCCAGGGCGCGCGCTATCTCCAGGCGCCGCTGGTCCCCGTAAGAGAGGTTCTTGGCGAACGTCTCGCGCTCGCTGATGCCGACGAAGTCGAGCAGCTCCGCGGCCCTCTCGCGCCCCTCCCGCTCCTCGCGCCTGGACCCCGGCGTGCTAAAGATCGACCCGAGGATTCTGCCTTTAAGACGCGTGTGCATCCCGGCGAGCACGTTCTCCCCGGCGCTCATGGTGTCGAAGAGCCGGATGTTCTGGAAGGTGCGCCCGATGCCCATCTGGGCGCGTTTGTGCGCCCGGTACTTCGTTATGTCGCGGCCCTGGAACACGAAGGTTCCGGCAGAGGGCTCGTAGAGCCCGCTCACCATGTTGAAGAACGTCGTCTTGCCCGCGCCGTTCGGCCCGATCAGGCTGACTATCGAGCGCTCGGGGATGTCGAAGTCCACCTCGCTGACAGCGATGAGCCCGCCGAAGACCTTGGTGATCCCGCGCGCCTCGAGGATGTTCGCGGCCACGCCGTTCTCGTCACTCACGGGGGCTTCCCCCCAGCGCGTCGCCGACGTCGCCGCCTTCGCCGCTATGCAACTCCTCGGCGCGCTGGCGGTTGGGAATGATGCCTTCGGGCCGCAGGAGCATCATGAGGACAAGGAGGAGGCCGAACAGCAAGAAGTTGTACTTAGGGATGTCCGCCTGGCTGAGCGCGGGGCTCCCTACGGCGTTTCCGATGGCGTGGACCCACACGTTGATCTGCGGCAGCAGGTAGAAGTTGAGCCCCTGCAGGATGATGGCGCCGAGGATCACGCCGTAGATGTTCCCCATTCCGCCGAGGATGACCATACAGAGAACGATGATCGAGATGTTGAACGAGAAGGCGTCAGGGAAGATGTTCTTTATGAACGCGGCGTAGAAGGCGCCCGCGATGCCGCCGAAGACCGCCCCGAGGGCGTAGGCCCACAGCTTCGTCGTCACCGGGTTGATGCCCATCGCTGCCGCTGCAGTCTCGTCCTCGCGCACCGAGATCCAGGCCCGACCCAACCGGGAATCGCGCAGGCGAATGTTGACGTAGATCGTGAGCAGGACCAGAATCAATATCGTGTAGTACCAGGGGTGCAGATACAGCGTTCCGAAGCGCTGCCACGCGTCAAAGGTATCTGGCAGGAACTGCAAACCCGGCGAGTCTATGGCCTTGATACCTATCGTGCCGTTGGTCAGGTTGAAGCCGCCGAGGTTGTCGCCATTCTGGAAGACCTTCGGGATGATCTCCCCGAACCCCAGGGTGACTATAGCCAGGTAGTCCCCCCGCAGCCTCAGGGTGGGCGCCCCGATGATGACGCCACACAGGGCGGCGAATGCGCCGGCGAGGATCAGGAGTATCCAGAAGGAGAGGTGTATCCCCTGCGGCTGCCCGCCGGTGATCGAGGCCGCAGTGGACCCGAAGGAGAAGCTCACCTGCCGGAATTGGGTGGAGGCGAACCACCCAACGACGTAGGCGCCAAGGGCGTAGAACGCCACGAAGCCGAGGTCGAGCAGGCCGGCGAACCCTACGACGATGTTCAGGCCGAGCGCAAGCAAGATATAGATTGCGATGATGATGACAGGGAAGATCAGGTCCAGCTCGAACGCGCTGTCCACAATGGGGAAGACGAAAGCCGCCACGATGAGCACCGCGGGCAGCCCGTACTTCCTCAGCAGGGCCACGTTACTACTCCCCGCCCCCCTGCACCGCCGAGCGGTCCCCGAGCAGGCCCGTAGGCCGGAACACGAGCACCATGATCAGCACAGAGAAGATAACGATCGGGGTCCATCTGACGCCTATGTACTGGTCGGCCATGGACCCGATGATGCCGATGAGGAACCCACCGACCACGGCCCCGGTCAGGTTGCCTATGCCCCCGAGGACCGCCGCCGTGAACGCGTAGAGTCCCTGCTGGAACCCCACGTTGAAGACCGTGATGCCGTTGAAGAGCCCGTACATCACGCCAGAGGCCCCGGCGAGGATGCCAGCAAGGAGGAAGGTTATGGAGATCGTGCGGTTGACGTTGATGCCGACCATCGCCGCCGCTTCCTTGTCCTGGGCGACGGCCCGCATAGCCTTCCCCTGCCTGGTGCTGCCGATGAAGTAGGAGAGGGCCACGAGCAGCGGCACAGTCACCCCGATCACGAGGACATCCTTCCACCGGAAGATGATCGCGTCGGTCGGCAGGATGTTGGCGTTGGAGATGAGCTCCGGGAACGGGACCTGGGCTGGTCCCTTCCACGCGAGGCCTATGTTCTGAAGGATAAACGACACACCGATAGCTGTGATCAGGACCGCCAGCCGCGGCGAGTTCCGCAAGGGTTTGTAGGCCACCCGCTCGATCCCCACCCCGAGGAGCCCGCACGCGATCATGGCGGCCGCCAGGGCTATGAGGACCCCAGCCGCCTTGATGAGGGAGCTGGAGTCGTCCGTTATCGGGCCGAAGAAGCTGAGACCAAAAAACGTTCCGCCAAGAACGGTCAGACCTACGAAGGAGCCGATCATGAAGTTGTCGCCGTGGGCGAAGTTGATCAGCTCGATGATCCCGTAGACCAGCGTGTAACCGAGCGCGACGAGCGCGATGATGGCCCCGTTGGTAATCCCGATGACAAGCTGCGCGGCGAACTGCGCAGGCTCCTTTACCGCCTGCACGAGCAACACGCCCAGAAGGACGGCCAGGAGCGCCACGGCGATCCGCGAACTCCAGCTCGAGGACCTGATGCTCTGGACAAGAGCCCTCGAGCGGGACTTGGCCGCTTCACCCGTCGTCATGAGCGTCCTCCGATTGTAAGACGGGGGCCAGTCGCGACCGGCCCCCGCTCTGGCGCCATCTCTACTGCAGCTGGGAGACGTCGACGACGCGGTCGAGCTGGAACTCGCCGCCCTCGACCTTCTGGACCGAGAGCTTCGTGAGGGTCGTGTCGCCGTCCTCGTCGAAGCTCCACTTGGAGCCTCTGGCGAGAACGCCGTCGTAGTCCTCCGTGGCGAAGATCTGCTCTATCACCGCCTGGCGGTCCGGAACCTCGCCGCCGGCTTCCTCGGAGGCCTTCTCGATAGCGTCGAGCATGACGTTGGCCGCCTCGTAAGCGTAGGCGGTGTATGGCTGGATGGGCTCGTCGTACTTTGCCTCGAAGTCCTTGACGAACTCCTGGCCCTCCCCGGTGAGCTCACTCTGGGGCAGCCCGCCGAAGGTGACGTAGATGCCCTCGGCGGAGTCGCCCGCCTGGCTCAAGAGCTCGTCCACGAAGATGCCGTCAGGACCGATGAAGGCGACCTCGTCGTTGCTCATGCCGGCGCCGACCTTGTCCTTGATGAGCTGGGCCGCGTTGTTCTCGATGATGCCGCCGAAGTAAATGGCGTCGGGCTGAGCCTGCGCGATCTTGTTCATCAGCGAACGGTAGTTGGGCGCCGAGCCGTCTATCCCCTCGCGGCCGACGACCTCTATGCCCTGTTCTTCCGCAGCCTGCTGGAACTGGTCGGCGAGGCCCTTGCCGTAGGTCTCCTTGTCGTCGAGGATGTAGACGGACTCGAAGCCCTCCTCCTGCATTAATAGGGCGCCGGCCTGACCCTGCTTGTCGTCGGCCACGATCACGCGGGCGTAGTTACGCTCGCCCGTCGGATAGTACTTCTCCGGCTCGTCCGGCTCACCGCCAGGCTTGGTCAGGCCGATGTAGGTGTTCGCTGGGCTGATCATGCCGAGGCCCGCCTCGTTGAGGATCGGGATCTCGACCGCCGCGCACCCCGAGTTGAAGGGCCCGATCCAGCCGATGATCTCCTCGTCCTGGGCCGCCGACTGCGCGTTCTCCGCGCACTTTGCGGCGTCCCACTGGCCTGCCTGCGCAGTGGCGTCGTCCAGGACCTCGTATTCGATGTTGATGTCGCCCGCCATGTTGTCCCGTTGCTCCAACGCCAACCTTATGGCGTTGACCATGGTCGTGGTCTGGGCCCTGTTCGCACCCTGCATCGGGAGATCGCTCACTATCTTGGCTGTGGGAGCCTCTTCCTCGCCCCCGCCACCGCCGCCCGCTCCGCCACCGCAACCGACGACGAGCAACAACGCGGCGGCGACGCCGAGTACCGCCAGAATCCCGCTCCGACGCGCTCTATTCACCTGGCCTCCTTGTCTTGATCCAGGCAATCCACTTCGCGCAGCTTCCTACGGTCCCGAAACCGCCGACGGATCACCCCT
>JBJMIY010000035.1:0-5073 GCA_045806605.1 Rubrobacteraceae bacterium | reverse complement strand
CCCATCCGGACGGACTATGAGGTGCTCGAAGTCGTAGGGCTCGTCCCGGTAGATGGCGCCGTCGATGGCTGCTCTCAGCCGCTCTCTGTCGTCGGGGCGCACCACCTCGAACAAACGCTCGAGCGTGGGGACGAACGCCTTGGGCTCGTAGCCGTAGATGCGGAAGACCTCGTCTGACCAGTACACCTCGTCGGCCACCAGATCCCACTCCCAGTTGCCCAGATGGGCTATGCGCTGGGCCTCCGCCAGACCAGCCTCGCTCCTGCGCAACTCTTCTTCCGCCCGCTTGCGCTCGGTGATATCGCGGGCGATGTAGAGTACCTGATCTTCTTGCAACGGCGACACGGTGCCAGCAAACCATATTTCCTTATCTGCTATCCAAAGGCTGTACTCCGTCTCTACAGGTTCCCCACTATCGAGAGCTCGCCTCACCGAGTCGAGGAAGGCATCGGCCTGCTCTGGCGGAAACACCTCGTGCAAGGTCTTTCCAAGCATCTCTTCTGATGGCCTGTAGAGCAGCGAGGGGTTGGTGGGCGCTACCCTGAGGTAGCGCCCCTCCGAGTCGAGCACCAGGATCACGTCCTTCATCGCAGAGAACAGCGCTCTAAGCTCTGCTTCCGAAGAGCGCACCTGCTCCTCTGCCCTCCTGCGCTCTGTTACGTCCATCATCGAGCCAACCAGGCGCACCGCCCTCCCGCCCTCATCACGCAAGATATATGCCCTGTCCACGACCGTGGCGTAAGTGCCATCAGCGCGCCTGAAGCGGTACTCGTTGGACCACTCTTCCCCACCCTCTTCCTGGAGCACGCCCTCGACCGCCGAGAGCACCCGCTCTCTGTCATCGGGGTGCAAGCGCTCCTCCCACCAGCTTCCCTGATCTCCTATCTCATCCGGGGAGTAGCCGAACATCGGCTCTACGGCGCCGTTCCAGCTCTGTCGGCCGGTGGTGAGGTCGTTGTCCCAGATCGCCTCGTTAGTGGCACGGGCGACCAGGCGGTAGCGTTCCTCGCTCTGGCGCAACGCCTCCTCTGCCTCCTTGCGATCCGTAATGTCTATGGAGACGCCGGTCACGCCGGTGACCTCGCCGGTATTCGCCCGCACCGGCGAATACCACATCTCGAACGTCCGCGAGTTCACTTCTCTTACCGAGCTGAGCGTCTCGCCTGCCAGGGCGCGGTCCACATCCTCCAGTATCCCCGGTACGCCGCCGAACACTTCCGAGATCGAACGTCCAACGACCTCGCCCGGCTCGAGCCCCAGAGCGCCCATTCCCCTTCCCTCGGAGAGGGAGATCACGCCAGCGAAGTTGATGGCGAAGAGCACGACGGGCACGTTCGAGATGACCGTGCGCAACCTGAGCTCGCTCTCTTCGCGCGCCTCCTCCGAGTGCTTGCGCTTGGTGATGTCGTACTGGATCCCCAGCCAGTAGCTCGGGTTGCCCTCCTCATCCCGGACCAGCACGGCTTCGTCCCTTATCCACACCACCCGACCGTCTTTGGCGAACTGCCGGAACTCCATCCTGAAGGGCTCACCTGTCTCGTCGGTGCGGGCTACCTCCGCCAGCACCCGCTCGCGGTCTGCGGGGTGCATGATCTTTATCCACTGATCCGGGTCCGAGGTCCACTCCTCTGGCTTGTAGCCGAGCATGTCCTCTATCTGCGGGCTTACGTAGGAGGACTGGCTACTGTAGTCTACGGCCTTGATGTAGGTTACCGCCGGGATCTCCTCTACCAGCGTGCGGTACCTCTCCTCGGCCTCCCTTAGCCTCGTCTCAGCCCGCTTGAGCTCTGTGACGTCGTAGACGATCCCCTCGATAGCCTCGACGTTGTCCTCCTGATCGTAGACCCCCTGACCATACTCCTCGACGTGCCTGAGCGTGCCGTCCTTGCTGCGGATCGCGTACCGGATCTTGAAGCGCTCGCGCCTTTGGAGAGCTGTCTGCACCTCGTCCCAGACCCTCTGCCTGTCTTCCTCCACGATGAGATCGCCGAAGCGCATCGTGCCGCCCACCATTAGCTCCTCGGGCGTGTAGCCGGTGAGCTCCAGGGCGTAGGCGCTGGCGAACTCGTCAGGCCAGCCTGCCTCGTTGAGGCAACGGTATACGAAGGCTCGGGTGCTGGAGAGCAGATCGGTATAGCGGTGCTCGCTCTCCTTGAGCGCCTCTTCGGCCTGCTTCCTGTCGGTAACGTCGGTCAGGACGCCCTGCCAGCACAAGGGCCGACCATCCTCGTCGCTCACGAGCGTGGCCTCGTCCCTGACCCACACCATGCGGCCGTCCCTGGTCAACAGGCGGTACTCCGCGCTGAACTGCTCGCCGGTCTCGTCGGTGCGGGCGTCCTCTGCCAGTACCCGCTCGCGGTCGTCAGGGTGGATCAGCCTTACCCACAGACCGGGGTCGGATGCGAACTCCTCGAGCGCGTATCCGAGCATCCGCTCCGCCTGTGGGCTCAGGTACAGAGAGGCGAAGTGGTGCCCGGCCTTCGGCTCTTGCGTGTAGGTGACCGCCGGGATCTGCTCGACCAGCGCGCGGTAACCCGCCTGACCGAGCCGCCCTTCGACCCCGTTGTCCCCGGTGATGTCCCTCACCGCTACCAGATGGACTACACGCCCCCCGTACGATGAAGGCCGGGACCTGATCTCAACGTTCAGCGGCGTGCCGTCCCGCTTCAAGGCCACGACCTCGTACGTCTCCCCGAATCCCGCCGAGAGACTTTTCTCAACAAGGCCGCGGAACTCGGGGATCACGAACTCCTCCAGGGTCCTGCCCACGACACCCGGCAGCTCATAACCGAAAATCGAGGCGAAGACCTCGTTCGCCTCCGAGATCCTGCCCCCCTCTTCCACCACGGCGACGCCCTCGAAGACGACGCTGGCTAGAGCGCGAAGCACTCCCACGTCCGTCTCGGATGCTTCCCCGGCTCGCCCGGGCTCCTCATGACTGCGCCAGAAGAGTAGCGTTTCTCTGATCGCGGTCCTCCTCACGGCGTCCGATTACCTACCTTCGATCCCGCGAACCCCGCAGGCTCCCGCGAGTAGCTATTACCGTTGCGCCGCCGGTTATCGCTTCATCCGCTAGCCGGTACGAATGCGCAAGACCTTCGGATCAATTGTAATCGTATTCAGGTGCCCAGGCCAACACCAGCAGGATAGTGCCGCAACGGGAGGACCCTTCACGCCGTGTTGTGAGCCCGACACTGGCGGTCCGCTTCCAGTTCCTTGGTGGCCGAGACGCGGGCGGGACGAGCACTGCTCTCAGGAGGGCTAGCCTCCTGAGAGCTCCGCCTGGAGCTCGTCCACGAACTGCCGGGCAGTGCGCCCGCTCCTGCCGGCGTGCCAGCGGTCCCAGAGGACAGCCCTCTCCTTCAGCTCCTCGTCGGGCATCTCTATCCCGCGCCTGCGGGCGAGGCCAGCCACGATCTCGAGGTACTGTCTCTGATCCGGGGTGGGGAAGGTTACACGCAGTCCGAATCGCGCCGAGAGGGAGAGCTTCTCCTGCATGGTGTCGCGGGCGTGGACGTCGTCGCCAGCTCCGCCCTCATTCCGCTCGGAGAAGCTCTCGCGGATCAGGTTCCGGCGATTGGAGGTGGCGTAGACCCTGACGTTGTCGGGCGGCTCCTCGACGCTGCCCTCGAGCAGCGCCTTGAGAGCCTTGTACTCGACCTCGTTCTCCTCGAACGACAGATCGTCTACGAAGATGACGAAGCGCGGCGCGCGAGCGCGCAGCGTTTCGAGCACCCGCGGCAGCGCTCCTAGATCCTCCTTCGCCACCTCGACGAGCCGCAACCCCCTGTCAGTGTATTCGTTCATCACGGCCTTGACGGTGGTAGACTTCCCCGTCCCCGGCATGCCGTAGAGGAGCGCATGATGCGCCGGGAGGCCGGCGAGGAAGCGCTCGGTGTTCGTGAGCAGCGGCTCCCGTACCCGCTCGTACCCGACGAGGTCGGCGAGGCGCACGGGGTCGGGCTCGTCCACGGCCCTGAGGCCGTCCTCACCCCAGCGGAACGCCCCGTGACGCCCGAAGGAACCCGCGCCGTGGCGGGAGAAGTGATCCGCGAGCAGCCCGGCACACCTCCCCCAGTCCTCCGCCGCCTCGAGCTTGCGGGCCAGCGCGTGGCGCGGGGACGAGGTGTCTCCGCGCTCGGGGTCCGTCCACGGAACCCACACGCCCTCCAGCCCAGGCACGGCGTCCTCGACCACGTTCAGCAAGGGCTCGGCCTCCAGATCGAAGAGCCGCCGGAGCGTGCGGAGGTCCCGGCTAGTCTGCTCCACGAGCGCGGGGCTTGCCTCCCCCCTCTCGGCAGCGAGAGAGAAAGCGTTCTCGTCGTCCAGCAGACGGCCCACGAGGTGGGACCTCCAGGCGTCCGGCAGAAGACGCTCCCGCTCCAGCGCGAGCTCCTCCCACAGCCGCCCGAAGGTCCCGGCCACTGCCGCCGGGTCAGGGCGCCGCGCCGCGAGGAGCCCGAGCAACGCCAGAAAGTACTTCGAGACGGGCGACGCGAGGACCCCGCGCAGCACCGCCATACCGCGGGCGCGCAGCAGCAGCCGGCTCATCTCCTCACGCTCCATATAGACCGGAACTGTAGCAACAAAGGCTTCAGGCTACAGGCATCAACAAAGAACCTGGAACCCTTCGAGCTCCTTCCTCAGCGCCTCGGCTATCTGGTGCTGGCACGCGCCGGTGCCGTTGGAGAGGAGTAGTCCTTCCTTGTCCTTGCGCCAGGATCTCCGCCCCCGTGATGTTGGCCTAGGTGTAGAGTTCGTTGTTGGAGAGGGTCTTCGGTTTGGCGGTGCGCGTCAGGCAGACCGTATGGCCGTCTGCCTCGAGGAGAGGCCTCAAGAGGGCCGTAGCCTTCAGGACCTCTTCGCTCTCCTTCAGGTTGTAGGTCTTGTTGACGGCACCCGTGTCGTTGCCGCCGTGGCCCGGGTTCAGCCGCCGAAGAGGCGCGCCCAGAAGCCGCGGCTCTTGAGGGCTTTCAGCTCGGCTTCCAGGCGGACGCGGTCTTCGACGAGGCTGGATTTCTCTTCGACCAGCTCGAGGCGTTCCTGGATCAGGCGCTCCCGCTCGGACTCGAG
>JBJMIY010000034.1:0-6532 GCA_045806605.1 Rubrobacteraceae bacterium | reverse complement strand
CGGGCGGCCCGCCTCGCCGGCGTCGAGCGCTTCGCCCGGAAGAACGGGGAACGCTCGCTCTCACGCCTCAAGCACCTGATGGAGGCGCGCCGCTACTGATGAGCCTTGGCATCCTGGAAATATTGCTGGTGCTCGCGGTGTTCACGATCCTGGGCCCCAGGCGCATAGTCAACCTCCTGCGCTCCCTGGGCCGAGGAGTCCACGACTTCGTGGACGCCCTCGGCCGCGACAGGAAGAACGAACTATCCGAAGAAGAGCGGGACGACGAAGACAGGACCCGCGACTAAAGGCATCAGCAAAACGGTTGGAGGGCGAGCTTTGTCTCGAACACGACCCCTTACCTGATGCCTACAAACCAAGCAACACTCTTCCGCCTGGTCCGACGCGCGCGTTCGGTGGCTGGCGGTCCACACCGGAGAGGTCATCTCCGGCGCTCTTCAGGTAGACGCGAGGGTCTTCGACGGCAAGCCCGGGGTTCGCAGCATAGGTCTGCCAGGTGACGCCCTGCCAGGTGAAGGTGAGCAGAACGGGCGGCTCCTTCTGCCCCTCGTCCAGATCCACGTGTACCTCCGGCTGGCCCAGGGTGCGGGAGAGCGAGTTCATCGAGCGGCGCTGATCGGAGTCGTTAAACAGGTCTATGCCGGCACGCAAGCGGTTCGCCGGCTCGGCCAGGCGCTCCCGTAGCTCGTACTCCACCTCCAGGTCGCCGCGCAACTCCTCGATGGTGGTGCGGAGCTCCGTGACCTTGTGCTCCCGCTCCTCGAGATCCTTCTCGAGGCCCTCGATCCTGCGGAGCGCGTCCTCCAGAGCCCCCTCCTTACGCCCTACGACCTCCTCGCTCTCCTGGCCAAGAACCTCGATCTCCTCGGCGCGCCGGTCGAGGAGGTAGTCGCGGCGGGCGATCTCACCGTCCTTGCGCTCCAGCTCCCGCTGCAACCGCGCCACCTGGCGCTCGAGCCCCTCCCTGCGGCGCCAGCGCCCCCTGGCCTCCTCCTCGAGGCTCCGGATCCTCTCCTTCAAACGCGCCCGCTCCCGCTCCAGGGCCGCTATGTGTCCCTCGCTCGCCTCTCTGGTGGCGCGGGCCTCGTCGGCGGCGAGCCGGGAGGCAGTGATCTGCTCCAGGAGCTCCCTGATGCGGTTGTTCTTGAACTCGATTCGGGCCTTCAGCTCCTCCGGATCCGCCGTTTCCTCCCGGCCGGCCTCGGCCCTCTCCTCCGGGCTTCGACTTCCATTAGTCCCCTCCGGCTCTTCCACTGGCTCCTAACCTTCCCGCGCCTCGTCGGGCAGCTCCTCCCCGGCGCTCTGTCCCTTCTCTCCCTCGGGTTTCTTCAGGGACTTGCCCGCCTCTCGAGCGGCCCTGCGCTCGGCTTTGATCCTCTCCCGCTCCTCTTTGGACATCTTCTGCGGCGCCTGTTCACCTCCGGACGGCTCTTCGGAGGACGCCTCTTGCTCCGGCTGCGCGGCCTTCTCCGGCTGGGCAGATTTCACCGACTTGCCGGCCTCGCGGGCTGCGCGGCGCTCCGCCTTGATCCTCTCCCGCTCCTCTTTGGACATCTTCTGCGGCTTGTCGTCGGCCGGTGCGGCTTGCCCGGGCGAGGCCTCGCTGGTGCCGGCTGCCTTCTTCGGCCGCCTGGGCTTCTCTTCATCGGCCTCTTCGGCAGGCTTGGGGAGGCCGGTCATCTCGGTTATCTTCGCCATGATCTCGTCCACCGCAGGGCGCCCGTCGGTCCAGGCGTGCGCCACCTTGTGGTCCGTCCCCACGATAAAGACGGCGGGGCGGGCATACTCGCCGTGCTCTTTGTCTTTCTCCAGCAGACCCCACTGCCGGGTGGTTACCCTGACGTAATCGTAGAGCACCATGGACTTTATCCCGCTCGCGCGGACGAACTCCCGAGACTCGTCGGGCTCGACGAGACCGATGCCGACGACGGAAGCGGCGGCGAGGTTGATCTCATCCTCCTTCGCGGCTAGCGCCTGGAAGTACTCGACGTCCTCCTCGGACCACAGCCCCCTGAAGAACACGACCACCACCGGCCCGCGCGCGGTGCGCATGCTGAGCCGTAGTTGTCCCCCCTGGGCGCTCGGCAGGTTGAACTCGGGAGCGTCCGCTCCGACCTCCGGCACCGCCACTTTCCGCCTGCCCCGCGTGAACATGCGTCCCTCCTCAAGTGTGCGAAGATCCTTCCCCCGAATACTACAGGCTATGCGGGCTCTTGGCCCGGCAGCCGGGTTTGGCCGTCTCTCGCTTCAGAACATCTGGCCTGTTCGCGCCGGTCCACTCCGCAGTCTCTCAGGCTAGTACCCAGGCTCTGCTATGCTCCTCGGTTGTGCGAACGATCATAACCCATAGGTGCAAACGTGAGTAGACCGTGGAAGTAGAGCAAATTCTAAGGGACTTTGGCCTCATACTGGGGGCCGGTCTGGTCGCGCAGTTCATAGCGACATTCTTGCGGATACCCGAGATGATCTTGCTCGTTGCCGCCGGAGCGCTCATAGGTCCATCGGTGCTCGGTATAGTCGAGAACCCGCTGAACGGGGTGGGCGCGCAGCTCATCTTCACGATAGGGATCGCCATGATCTTGTTCCACGGCGGGGTAGGGATCTCGCTGCGCGTGATCTCGCAGACCGCGGTCGGTCTCACCCTTCTCGTCCTGCCTGGCATCTTTATCACTGCCTTCATCGTCGCCCTGGCAGTCGCCCCGATCTTCGGGGTTAGCCTGCTGGTGGCCTTCATGATCGGCGCGGTACTCGCCTCCACCGACCCGGCAATTATCATCCCCCTCTTCGAGAGGCTCGGCCTGCGGCAGAAGGTCTCCCAGACCGTTATCGCGGAGTCTGCCTTCAACGACGTGACGGGCACGGTGCTCGTGCTTACCATGGTCGAGGTGGTCGAGGCCGGCCACTTCACGGTTGCCGCACCCATCTTCGAGTTCTCCAAGGAGCTCGCGCTTGGAGCGGTCATCGGGGTTGGCGCCGGGTTGCTCCTTGCCTACGCCGTCGCCTCGACGGCGCGGGCCGGGATCTGGGACGAGTCGCCTGGCGTGGCTATCCTTGCTGTGGTGGCGATCGTGTACTTTTCGAGCGAGACGCTCGGTGGCTCCGCCTACCTCGCCGCCTTCGTTATGGGCCTGATCGTGGGCAACATGGACCATTTCAGGCTCCGCCAGCACGAGGAGAGCGAGAAGATGCTCGAAGACTTCGTGGGCCAGGTGGCGGAGATCGCCGTGCTCCTGGTATTCGTCACTCTGGGGATCAACCTGCCTTTCGACGCGCTCGGGAAGTATCTCCTCGGGGGGCTCGTGGTGATGCTGGTCTTTATCTTCCTCGCGCGCCCGGTGACCGTGCTGGCCTGTCTTCTCCCCGACCGGAGGGGGCGCTGGACGCGCGAGGAGATTATTTTCCTGAGCTGGTGCCGCTACACGGGGGTCATCCCCGCGGCCGTGGCGAGCATACTCCTGGCCCGCGGGGTCGAGGGGGCGGAGATCGCGGTCTCGCTCGTCGCGCTCGCCGTGGTCGCGACACTCCTCATGCAGGCCAACACCGCTGGCTGGCTGGCACGCAGGCTCGGCCTGATCGAGGATCCTGACCCCGCAGCTCCCACGTAGGCATCAGCCCGAAAAGAGATACAATGGGGGCGGGAACCGCGAGGAAGGACACGGTGCAGCTTACCGACAGCCACAACCGGAAGATGGACTACCTGCGCATCTCGGTTACCGACCGGTGCAACTTCCGCTGCCAGTATTGCATGCCCGAGGACAT
The DNA here is from genome assembly GCA_045806605.1 of Rubrobacteraceae bacterium. Classification (GTDB taxonomy): domain Bacteria; phylum Actinomycetota; class Rubrobacteria; order Rubrobacterales; family Rubrobacteraceae; genus JALYGY01. The sequence goes on along the minus strand of JBJMIY010000034.1, from coordinate 2,773 downwards.
CCAGTTCCAGGACAAGAGCCACATCCTCACCTACGAGGAGATGCTCCTCTTCGCCGAGGCCTGCCTCCAGCTCGGCGTGACGAAGGTGCGCGTGACAGGCGGGGAGCCCCTGGTGCGCCGCGGGGTCGTCTGGTTTGTAAGCCAGCTCAAAGAGCTCGGCTTCGAAGACGTCACCATGACTACCAACGGCTTCCTCCTCAAAGATAACCTCGAAGGCCTCGTCGAGGCTGGCCTCGACCGGATCAACATTTCCCTCGACACCCTCCAACCGGAGAAATTCGCCTTCATCACGCGCCGCGACCACTTCCAGAAGGTCTGGGAGGCGATCATGGCGGCGCTCGAGACGCCCCTTTCGCCCGTCAAGATAAACGCCGTGGCGATGCGCGGCATCAACGACGACGAGATAGCGGATATGGCCAGGCTCACCCTGCGCTACCCAATGCACGTCCGCTTCATCGAGCTCATGCCCCTCAACGGCGACACCGACGGCTCGCGCTTCCGCTCCCTCTTCATCTCCGGACGCGAGATCCTCGAGAGGGCGCAAAAGGAGCTCGGAGACTTGAAGCCCGTCGAGAAAGTAGACCCGGCGGCTCCGGCCGACGAGTTCAAGTTCGACGGCGCGCCAGGCACCTTCGGTGTGATCACACCCGTCTCGGAGCCCTTCTGCGCGCGCTGCTCACGACTCAGGCTCACTGCGGACGGCAAGATCCACCCCTGCCTCCTCACCGACCTCGACGTCCCCGTCAAGGACGCGATACGCTCCGAAGACCCGATCCCCGCCATCCACAAAGTGCTGTGGGAGACCGCGAGGGTCAAGCCAGCCGCGGGTCTCACCCTTCCAGAAGAATCGCGCAACCGCACGATGAGCCAGATCGGGGGCTGAGGGCCCGGTTCTTCGCGCCGAGAATCGGCTGTTAACCGGGCGCGGTCCTCGACACTTTTGCGCGCTGGTTAGTCCGGTTCTATGGTGGCGATGAGGCCCTCGTTGTTGAGGCCTTCCTGGTAGAGCTCGGCGAGCTCCTTGTGGGTCTTGGTGACGACGGCTTTGCCCTTGGTGTGGGCTTCGAGCATTATGGCCACCGCCCGCCGCACTGACATGCGGGGTATCACCTTCCGCAGCACTTCGACGACGTGCTCCATCGGGGTGTAGTCGTCGTTGTGCAGGATCACCTTGTACGGCGGTTCCTGCGCGACGCTGCGCTCGGTTCTCTCCTTGGGAGCCGGCGCAGGCTTAACCGTCGAGAAGATCGACGGGCTACGCACTTCGAGTGTGCCGGATGAGGGTATCTTTTCCACCGGGTCTGGAGACTACCACAGGCGCGGCCCCGGGCTCAACGGATCAGAGGCATGACATTCTCGAGCACCCGCTCGGTGGTGCGACGGTTGCGGTACGCTATCTCAGCGGCGCGCTCCGCGAAGGGATAATCCGCCGGGTCGTCGCGCATCAGGCGTGGTAGAGCTACCGGGCTCTGAGCGCCCCGCGACGCGAGCCAGTCGTCCGGCACTTTCTCCGGCAGTTCCTGGTGTGAGACGGCGGCCCAGAGGGCCGTCCAGGCCCTCGGGACGACGCGCCAGATATCGTAGCCCCCGCCTCCGGTGGCGACCCAGCGACCCTCGCACAGCTCGTGGGCGAGGTCGTGGACCCTGAAGGGTATGTGCTCGTAGAGACGGGTCGTGGCCGAGAGGTTGGTCAGGGGGTCGAGGGCGTGGCCGTCGCAACCGTTCTGGGAGAGAATCAGGTCGGGCTCGAAGGCGCGAAGTACCTCGGGGACGACGGCCTCGAAGCAGGAGATCCAGGACGAGTCGTCCGTGTACGGCTCCAACGGCACGTTGACCGAGTATCCCACCCCGCCGTTGCTTCCGCGTTCCTCGACGCCGCCTGTCCCCGGGAAGAGGTAGCGGCCGGACTCGTGCATGGAGACGGTGAGGACTTCCGGGTCGTCATAGAACATCCACTGCACCCCGTCTCCGTGGTGAGCGTCGGTATCGAGGTAGGCTATGCGGACGCCTGGATGTTCCTCCTTGAGGCGCGATATGGCTACGCCCGCGTCGTTGTAGACGCAGAAACCGCTAGCCCTCGAGCGCATGGCGTGGTGCAGGCCGCCTGAGACGCACATCGCGTGGTCCGTCTCCCCGCTCATGACCATCCGGCTCGCCCGGAGCACAGCGCCGACGACGAGGGCGCACGCTTCGTGCATGTCAGGGAAGATCGGGTTGTCCCCCGTACCGAGGCCGTAGTGCATGAGGTTCCACAGCTCTCCCACACCCCGCCCGGCCTCCTGCACCAGGCGCACGTAGGTCAGGCTATGGACGGTCGTGAGGTCCTCTTCGGAGGCCGGCTCCGAGACGATGAAAGGGTAGCCCTGAAGGAGACCCAGCGCCTCGCAGAGCTCGAGGGTGAGCCGGATGCGCAGCGGGTTGAAGGGATGGTCCCCGCCGAACCCGTAGGCTTCGAGGGCCAGGTCGTGGACGAGGGCGGCCCGGCCGCTCACTTTTCTGGCGGCCAGAGGACATCGTAACCCGCGCGCTCGAGTATCTCCACGGCCTCCCTGAGATCCATGGTGTCAACACGGAAGACCGCGACGCGTCCAGGCTCCGCGCTTTCGGACAGGTCTTGCCGCGGGCCCAACACGGCGCTCACTATGTTGATCCCGAGCTCACCGAAGATTCCCGCCACCCCCGCCAGGGTTCCGGGACGGTCCGGCATGATGACCTCGAGGCGGTTGCCAGGCTCGTGCGCCCCCATGAGGTAGACGAGCGCCTCCATCACGTC
>JBJMIY010000033.1:0-10336 GCA_045806605.1 Rubrobacteraceae bacterium | reverse complement strand
GGCCCTCAGATAGGCGAAGCCCCTTCTCGAGCGGGCTCGAGCCCCAGTGTCGTCGGCAGCGTTTCGGGCTGCACCATCGCCCGGGTCGAGCCCGGCGAGGTACGCCCATACTTCTCCTGGTAGGCCTCGCTGACCGCCGCGATAGTCGCATCATCCGTCACCGGAACGGCGCGCACAGGGAGGCGCTCGTCGCCAACGTGCAGCGCGGCCGCCGGATTCGCCGACACCTCTCTGTACCAGCGACCCTTCCCGCCGCGCACCGACCGCACGAAGACGGTCCCGTCCACGGTCACCACCCAGATCGTCGTGCGGTGCGTCGGGGCGTCCTCGTCCCGGCTGGTCTCGATCCGGACCTCCCTGGCCCCGTCGATCAGCAGCAAGGTATCGGAGTCGAAAGAATCGTCCACCGCAGGCTCCTTTTTCGGCGCTCTATTGTTCCGTCCTATTCTACCGTCGACGATGCCGGGAACTACGAGCACTCGCGGTTCAGCTAGAGCATCGATACCCCGGCCCCGGCGGGCTCGAACACACCCAGGAAAGGAGCGCGGAGCGACGCTACGGCGGCCGGCGAATCCCCACTCTCGGCGTCGAAGATCCCGTATATGGCGGTGCCCGTGCCCGTCATCGCGGCGCCGAGCGCCCCCGCTCGCAGCATCTCCCGCTTGTGAGCTGCCACCTCGGGCACGAGCCCCGTGGTGACCGGCTCGAGGTCATTGCCGAGGGCCCCGGCGAGCTCTGTGAGGCTGCCCGAACAGAGCGCCGCAACGACCTGATCGGCGGAGGCGATTCCTCCTGAGCCGCGCTCGTCGTAGGCGCGGTAGATCCCACCCGTATCCGCGCCTCGCTCGGGCTTGGCGATCAGGAGGCGGTGGGCTGGCGGCGCGGGCAGGGGGGTCAGGATCTCCCCCACCCCCTGCGCCAGCGCGGTGCCGCCGGAGAGGCAGAAAGGAACGTCGGCCCCGATCCTTGCCCCGATCGTCCGCAGTTGCTCGGCGTCCAGCCCCAGGTCGAAAAGCTCGTTCATGCCTACCAGAACCGCCGCCGCGTCCGCGGATCCGCCACCCAGACCCGCCCCCGCGGGTATCTTCTTGTGAAGCCGTATCCTCGTCGGGAGCTCGTGGCCGGAGGTCTCCCAGAGCAACGCCCAGGCCTTGTAGACGGTATTCTCCTCGACGGGCCCGATCTCCACGCCCTCCGGCTCGAAGGACAGCTCGAAGCCTCCCCTGGAGCGCTCGATCTCGAGCTCGTCGGCGAGCGAGACGCTCTGCAACACGCTCGAGATCTCGTGGTATCCGTCCCCCCGCAAGCCCCGCACCTCGAGGGCGTAGTTCACCTTGGCGCAGGCTCGCAGTAGCACCCTCCCCATCAGGTCGCCTCCGCGAGCATCCGGCGCAGCGCGACGAAGTCCTCCGGCGAGAGCTCTTCCGCCCGCGCGTCGGGCCCGAAACCAAGAGAGATGAGGGCGCGAGTCGCGCCTTCCCTCAGGTCGCCAGGCAGGTTGTTTACCAGCCGCTTGCGGCGGCTCTTGAACGCGGCGAGCACGAGCTCCTTGACCGCCCGGTACTCGGCGGGCTCCAGACTCGCTCTTCGTCGTCGCATCTCCACGACGGCGGAGTATACCCGCGGCGGCGGGTCGAAGACGTGCGGCGAGACCCTGTGGGCGATCCTCAATTCCGCGAGGAGCTGGACCAGGACGGCGTAAGCACCATAGTCCTTGGTTCCCGGCGAGGCCGCCATGCGCCGCGCTACCTCGAGTTGCACCATGAAACGCAGCGAGTCGAGGCTCCGCACCTCCTCCAGCAGCCTCAGGACGAGAGGCGAGGCAACGTTGTAGGGCAGGTTGGCTACGAGCTTGTTGGGGGCGGGATCCAGTGTCCTGTAGTCGAAGCGGACAGCGTCGCCCTCGTGGATGACGACGTTGTCGAAGCCTCGCACGGCCCGGCGCAGGTCGGGTAGCACGTCAGGGTCGAGCTCGACGGCGTACACCAGCCTCGCTCTTTGCGCGAGGACGGCGGTGAGGAAGCCCCGCCCCGGTCCGACCTCGAGGACTATGTCATCCTCCGTGACACCCTCTGCGACTATGCGGGCGGTGTTGGGGTCCTTGAGAAAGTGCTGGCCGAGACGTTTCTTCGGGGGGTTCGCGGGGGAGGACAACGAAGAGCTTCAGACCTCGAGTGGCAAGCCGAACAGGTTGCGGGCGTTGCGGGTGGTCAGGGTCGCGAGCACCTCGTACTCCATTCCGAGCCGCTCGGCGACGAAGCGGGCCGTGTGGACCACGTTCCTCGGCGCGTTCCTCTCGCCGCGCACGGGACGCGGGCTCAGGTAGGGCGCGTCCGTCTCGACGAGGAGCCTGTCTTGGTCCACGAGGCGGAGAACCTCCGCGGTCTTGCTGTTCTTGTACGTTACGTTGCCGGCGAGGCCGACGTAGTAGTCGCGTTCTCTCGCTTCGTTAACCTCGCGCTCACCGCCCTCGAAGCAGTGGAGGACAACGGGGACTCGGGCGCTGCCGAGCAGGGCCATCGTGTCGGGGAACGCCTCGCGGGAGTGGATTACCAGTGGCAGACGGGTGTCGTTGGCGAGGGAGATCACATCCTCGAAGAGCGCCTTCTGCGCCTCGGGCGTCGCGTATCCCCGGTAGTAGTCGAGCCCGACCTCTCCCAGAGCTACTACGCCAGGCGACTCAGAGAGCTCCGCGAGCGCTTCGAGACTGGCCGCCGTGTAGGCTCCAGCGTTGTGGGGGTGTATACCCGCCGCCGTGTACACGTTGGGTAAGACAGCCGCGAGCTCCGCACCCCGCTGCGAGTCCTCAACGTCCGTCCCGATGTTGACCACGGCCCCGACCCCTGCCTCCGCAGCCTCCCTCACCGCCTCCTCCGGCGAAACGTCCAGCCGCAAAAGGTGGGTATGCGAGTCTACGAGCATAAGGATCTGCCTCTCCCCCGAGAGCCACCAGCGGGAGCATTATACAGAGCACCGATAACAGCGGCTCATTCCCGCGCCCCACGATAGTCTGGGGGCTCGTCTCCGGGTCGCGCGGGTCGCATCGCCATCACGTGGCGCCACGGGAAGAACACGGACCCTCCACCCGGGTCCACCCCTTCCCCGCTCAGCACGACGCCCCAGTCGTTGATCCCTTCGAGCCGCACGATGACCTGATACACGCGTCCACCCAGCACCTCCACCAGCACCTGCTGGCCGATCCACTCCTCGGGCGACTTCCCTGACGCAGGCAAAATGCTCCCTTCTCTACGGCTAGGCTTCCACAAGCCGGGCGTAGATCTCTCCCTTCTTTCGGCCCGACTCCCGCGCGGCCCGCGCCGCCGCTCGCGACGGACTCTCTCCTTCCTCAACGTACCCCCGCGCCAGTTCCACAGCCTGCTCGACGCTCCCGGGACCGGCGGCAGTCCCGCCACGGACGACGAGCACGATCTCTCCCTTCGTCCCCTCGGAGAAACGCCGCGCCGCCTCCGCGGCCGTCCCCCTGAAGACCTCCTCGTGCAGCTTCGTGAGCTCGCGACACACCGCGACCGGCGTCTCGGGCGGAAAATCTCCGAGCGTCTTTCCCAGCCTGTGCGGAGACTCGAAGACGATGAAGGTTGACCTCTCTTTAGAGATACGCGCGAGCAGCTCGGTGCGTTCCCTGCCCTTGCGAGGCAGGAAACCGAGGAACACGACCACGTCCGCGGGCAGCCCGGACGCCACGAGGGCCGTGATCGGGGCTGATGGACCCGGCAGCACCTCGACATCGACGCCCTTCTCGATGCACGCCGAGACCAGGCGGTAGCCGGGGTCCGAGACGAGCGGCATGCCCGCGTCGGAGGCGAGCGCGATCTCCTGCGTGCGCGCCCTCTCGGCGAGCTCGGGGGTCAGGCGCTCCTCATTGTGCTCGTGGTAGGAGACCAGATCGTTCTTGATGCCGTGGTGGGCGAGCAGGCGGCCGGTGCGCCGGGTGTCCTCGCAGGCGACGAGGTCCGCCTCGCTCAAGACGCGCAGGGCCCTGAGGGTGATGTCTTCGAGGTTGCCGATCGGGGTCGGCACGACTACGAGTACCACGCTCTAGCTCTCCAGCACGTACTCCCCGGAGGAGGGGTCGCGGGCGAGCGCTGCGGCCCCGAGCACACCAGACTTCGGGCCGAGTGTCGCCTCCTTGATCTGGACGAGGTCGCGAGAAGGCGGGCGTGCGCGCAGACGTACCTCCTCGCGGGCGGCTTCGAGGATTAGCTCTCCCGCTGCCATGACGCCGCCGCCGACGGCGATCACCTCCGGGTTGAAGACGTTGACGAAGCCGGCGAGCCCGATGCCGAGCCACCGCCCTGCTTCCTCAAGAACGGCGACGGCGACCCCGTCACCCTCGCGGGCGAGGCGCGTCACGTCCTCGCCGAGCACATTCCGTTCGGCTGCGAGCCGGCCGAGGGCGGAGCCGGGATGTTCGCTGGCGAGCTCGCGGGCGCGGCGGCGTATGGCTGTCCCGGAGGCGAGGGCCTCGAGGCAACCGTGGTTGCCGCAGGCGCAGCGTGGGCCGGTGGCCTGTATGGTGACGTGTCCGAGCTCGCCGGCGGAGCCCTGAGCGCCGCGCACGAGCATTCTGTGCGAGATCACACCCCCTCCGATCCCGGTGCCGAGCGCGACGAAGACCAGGTGGTCCACCTCGCTTCCCGCGCCAAAGCGGAACTCGCCCCAGGTGGCGGCGCTGGCGTCGTTTTCGAGCGTGAGGGGGAGGCCGATCCTCGGCTCCAGCTTGTCTTTCAGGGGGATGCCCTCTACGGCGTGCAGATTTGGGGAGAAGACCACCTTGTTTTCTTCCGCGAGGACGAGGCCAGCGACGGCCAGGCACACCCCGTCGACCTCGAACCCATTCTTCACCTCGAGGACGGCCCTGGCGATGCTATCCAGCAGGCGTACGGGCGAAGCCGGCGTCGGATAGCGCGTCTCCTTGAGGATCCTACCTTCTGGCGTGACCACACCGGCGGCGATCTTGGTTCCCCCTACGTCCACCCCTATAGCGTTCAGCCCACCCTCCAGTCCACGACCTCGAGCTCGGCCTGCCCCGAGTACCTGCTGCGGTAGACGGTGTATGCTGCGTCGAAAGGACCTTCGGGCAACTCATCCGCCTCTCCGGCCATCTTCGCCCTGAGCCCACCCTCGAGCCTGAGGAGGTTCATTCCCTCCCAGATCTGGCGCGAACCCACGATCTTCAAGCCTCCTGTGACGAAGACCGGGCGGTAGTTGCCGCTCCCGAACGGCGCCAGTCTCTCGTGCCAGTCGAGCAGGCCGTTGGAGATCTCGGACAACGGGATCTCAGCGTCCACCTCTATAGCCGGGACGAAGACCTCCGGGTTCGCCGCGTGCTGCGCCCTGACCGCCTCGTTCACACCGGCGACGAAGGCGTCGAAGTTGCCGGGATTCACCGAGAGGCCTGCGGCATTGCGGTGTCCGCCCCACTCTCCCATCAGGTGCCTCACCGTGAAGAGCGCGCCGTAGAGGTTCACGTTGGTCTCCCCAGCGCGGGCGGAACCACCGTAGGACCCGTCGGCCCTGCGGTTGAGGATCGCCGCCGGGCGTCCCGTGGCGCCCGCGACCCTGCCCGCGATCAGGCCCGCAAGCCCTCCGGCTTCCTCTGTCACGACGACCTTGAAGTCCTGATCCGGGTCCACAGCTTCCATCGCCTCCTCGACGGCGTACCTGGTCCGGCGCTGGCGCTCGGCGTTGAGCTGGTTGAGGAGGTAGGCTATCCGCAAGGCTTCCCGTCTGTCGTCGGTGAGTAGGAGCTCCAGCGCCGGACGCGGGTTCTTGATCCGGCCTATGGAATTGATGCGCGGCCCGAGCCTCCACCCGAGGTCGTCCTCGGTCAGCTCCCCCCTTACCCCCGCGGCCTTGACGATCGCCTCTATGCCGGGGCGGGCCCTGCCGGTCGCCAGCGTCTTGTTCATGTGCTTGAGGCCCATCGAGGCGAGCGCCCGGTTGTCCCCGACGAGCGGCGCAATGTCCACGACGGTCCCCACGCTCACCAGGTCCAGGAGACGCCCCAGTCTTTTCGGACCGTCGGGGTCCTCGAGCTCGCGGGCTACCGCCCAGGCGAACTTCCAGGCCACACCTACCCCGGCAAGCGGGTCGTCCGGGTCCCACAGCTTCGGGTCGAGAACCGCGACCGCCGGCGGAGCCTCGGGCGGGTCTTCGGGCGGGATGTGGTGGTCGGTAACGATGACCTCCATCCCCAGCTCGCCCGCCAGCGCCACCTCGTTCCTGTTGGAGATGCCGCAGTCGGCGGTCACCAGGAGATCAACACCCTCGGCGAACAGGTCGCGCACGTAGGGCTCCAGCAGGCTGTACCCCACCTGCCGGATCGGGAGTTGCACGACCACGTTGTCCGTGTAGTGCGAGAGCGCGAGGTAGAGCACGGCGGCCGAGGTGATGCCGTCTGCGTCGTAGTCCCCGAAGACGCCTATGCGCTCCCCGTCCCTGACCGCCCGCGCGATCCGGCGGGCAGCCACTCGCCACACCTCCTCTTCTGGCGCGCGCAGGGTCTTCAGCGTCGGCGAGAGGAAGCCCAGAGCGCCCTCGGGCAGGACGCCCCGGTTCGCTAGCACGCGGGCGCACAGCGGGTCAACCCCCGCCTCCTGAGCGATCCCGGAGACGAGATCCTTCTCCGGCTCCATAAGCCGCCACCGCGCCAAACAAGCCCTCCCCGACGCAAACAGACTATGCTTCGTCATTATACAGCGGTCACCGGTGTAATCGGACCGGTCGCGACGGCGCTAAATTCGGCTTACGCCGTCACCTTGACGGGCGACGCAATCGCCACCCTCAATACCCGCTAGTTCGTCGACTCGTGTGTTCCTGAATCGTACCGGGCTACGGTAAGCAAGGCTGCAGAGGCTAAGAGCACGACCGCCAGTGGAGAGATAAATAGGCCGATCGTCAGCATCCCCAGACCCGCCAGTAACCAGAGAGCAACGGCGCAGGCCCAGATAGGGACGACCCTTCCGGTAAGAGCCCCCGCCGCTGCAACCAGAGAGACGATCACGACGAAGCCTGAGCAGATGAACAACGCGGAGTCGCCCTCTTCCAGAGCGGCTCGGAAAGCCGAGATCGTGCCCGACCGGTATTTGCACTCCGAGTGCAAGGGCTGGTGAGCATGGCCGGTTCTGCAATCCGCGGACTCGTAGCTGTAAGTAGGACCGAACAGCATCAGGGCTGCGACCCCGATCGCCAGGACCGGCGAGATCAAACCGAAGAACTTTCCGACCTTCGCCATGAGTGCTCTCCTGGATGCCCGTAGCGCGTTGTCCGGTAGTATAACCCTGCCTCAGACGAGCGGGCTTAGAGTGGCCAGTACCCGCTCGACGACCTTGGCCGGGATGGGACGCTTCTCCCACTCTTCGAGCGTGAGCTCGCTAGCGTTGGTCTTGTCCAGCTCGAACATCCGCTCCATCCGGGCGGCGAAGCGTCTCGAGTAGACCTCGAGGTTTATCTCGTAGTTCCCCAGCAAGCTGTAGCGGTCTATGTTCGCAGAGCCGACCGTGGACCAGACGCCATCTATTGTGGCCGTCTTGGAGTGGATCATGATGTGTTTGTAGCGGAAGATCCTCACGCCTGCGGAGAGCAACTCGTGGAAGTGGCGCCTTCCGAGCCAGTCCGCCGTGACGTGGTTGGAGAGTTCCGGCACGAGGACCTGTACGTCCACGCCACGCCTTGCCGCCTCGACGAGGCAGGTGCGCATAGCGCGGTCGGGGATGAAGTAGGCGTGGGTGAGGTAGACGTGCTCGTTTGCCCGGTCAATGGCCTCGAGGTACATCGCCCGGATCGGGAAGATCCTCATATACGGGTCGTTGCGGTGGAAAACAGCCGCCGGGTCCCACGAGCGCTCTCCTGCCGCCTTCAGCTCCGGCAGGTCCGCCAGGCGGTGGGCGTTCCAGAAGTCCACGAAGTCGTTTTCGACCTCGCGGGCGCCCGGGCCCGTGACCCTGACGTGGGTATCGCGCCAGCCAGCCGCGTAGAGGGAGCCGATGTTATAGCCGCCGAGGAAGGCGACCCGCCCATCCACTGCCATAAGGTGTTTGTGATACCTGAAGACGTTGCGCGGGTTCGCGAGGTTCTCCGGCCCCCACAGCGGCCGGAAGTGGAGCGTATGTATCTCCTCGGGGAACCGCTTGAACGAAGGAGGGACGACGACGTTCGCAAGGCCGTCGAAGATCACGCACACGATCACCCCCTCGCGGGCCTTCCTCGCCAGCGCCTCCACGAATCGGCGCCCGACCTCATCACCCTTCCAGATGAACGTGCCGACCAAGATTCTCTCCTCGGCGCTATCGATCTCCGCGAGCATCGCCTCGTAGAGAGGGACGCCGTAGGCGTAGACCTTGAGCCGGCTCTCTCCCGACTCCAGCTCTACCTCGGGCTGGTCAACCCACGGGAACCCCTCGCGCGGCCCCTGCCGACGCTTCCTCAGCTCGGCCATCGCCACCAGCACGCCGACAAGAAAGACCTGCAACGCCGTGAGCGCCGCGACGGCCCTGAGGCCCAGCTTCCGCAGGTTCGAGAACGTGAACATGCAGACGATTATAGAAGCGTAGAGGGGCTGTTCACGTCTCCGCCCCTACGCTCTAGCGGCGGCGGAGGCGCGAGGCGAAGGCTTTGCCCTCCTCGACGGCGCGGCGCTGGATCTCGGCCATTTCTTTCTCGCCAACCCTCTGGCCTCCGCGCTCGAAGTAGAGCATGGTCGCCCGGCCCATCGCGACGGTTCCGGCGTAGCCGATGGCCGCTGCGGCAGCCCAGCCCGCGAAGGGCACCAGCTTCACGGCCTGCCGGGACAGCGCCCGCATCCCGAAGCCCGCAGCCAGCACCCCGAGCAGCTCCCGCGCCCTCTCTAGCGAGAGGTCCTCACCGTAGGCGGCGGCGATGTTCAGGACCATCCTGGCCTGGTTCGCGGTCATGACCGGCATGTCCGCACCAGGGATCGGCAACGCCCCGATCACGGCGTTCTGGCGTGCGTTGTGGCGTACGAACTCCTCGCAGACCGCCCGACGAAACTGCGGATAACCCTTCGCGAGCGCGACGAGGTAGTCCTCGTCTAACGCCCGTACGATCCGGCTGGTCAACTCTTCGAGCCCGGCGTCGCCAACCCTTGAGGGCAGCGGGATCTCTCCTGGCTCCTCGACTGCCTTGCCCGAGAGCGTAATCGTCTCCCCCGAGACGGAGAGGATTATCTCGGCTCCCCTAATGTTCCTCTGCGCACCGAGGAGGCTCGCGACCTCGGATGCCCGGGGCGAGTCTCCGACGACGGCCAGAGTCGCCTGCTCCCTGGCGGCTTTGCGCGTTTCGTTGAACACCTTGTAGAGGTTCCTGAGGCCCATCAAAGCTCGACTTCCTCCTGCTCTTCCGGCTACAAGCCGGCATGTTAAATTGATTCCTGATCTTTTTCAGATATATTACGTGCAGGCAACAGAAGGGTTTCAGACCTGGATACCCCTGAGGAAAGCTTGCAGCCCCAGCGCGACCTGCGGGATATAGAAGAGATACAGGAACTCTTCGAGACCGGCCAGGAGACCGGCACTCTGGAGTCAAGCGAGGTCCTAGATCTCCTGCAAGAGGTAGATCTCTCGACCGACGAGATCCAGCAGGTCTATGGCCTCTTGCGCGAGCACGGCGTCGAGATCGTGGACACGGGCTTTCTCGCCGAGACCCTCAACGAGGAGGAGGACATACAGCTCGTCGAGGAAGTCCTCGAAGGCGACCTCAAGAGCCGTTACACAGGAGACGCTGTCCAGATGTACCTGGACGAGATCGGCAAGACCCCCCTCCTCACCAAGACCCAGGAGGTCTACCTGGCGAGACGCATCGAGCGCGGGGACAGGCGAGCGAAGGCGCACCTCACGAAGGCGAACCTGAGGCTCGTTGTCTCCATAGCCAAGAAGTACGCCGGCAGGGGCGTCTCGCTCCTCGACCTCATCCAGGAGGGGAACATAGGCCTCATGCGGGCCGTCGAGAAATTCGACTACCGCAAAGGCTTCAAGTTCTCCACGTACGCCACGTGGTGGATAAGGCAGGCCGTCACCCGCGCGATAGCGGACAAAGGGCGCACGATCCGGGTTCCCGTCCACATGGTCGAGAAGATAAACAAGTACTACAGGATCCAGCGCGCCCTGGCCGCCCAGCTGAACCGCGACCCGACGGACGAGGAAGTCGCCCGCCTCATGGAGGTGGAGGCGGAGGAGATCGTGCGCATCCGACGCGTAAGCCGGCGCTCGATCTCGCTCGAGACCCCGGTTGGGGAGGATCACTCCTCCGAACTCGGCGACTTTATCGCGGACGAGGAGTCCGAGAGCCCCACGACCTC
>JBJMIY010000032.1:0-3048 GCA_045806605.1 Rubrobacteraceae bacterium | reverse complement strand
GAGGTCAACTTCGCGGGAGAGCCCGTGGCGGTGGTGGTGGCGACCGACCGTTATAAGGCCCAGGACGCCCTAGAGTTCATCGAGGTCGACTACGAACCGCTTGACCCGGTGCTAGATCTGGAGGCTGCCTCTCAGGAAGGTGCGCCGCTCGTCCATGAGAGCCTCGGGACCAACCACAGCTACACCTGGGATCTGGATGTCGGGGACATCGAGGACGCTTTCGACAAGGCCGACGTCACCGTCAAGGAGCGCTACCTCCAGCAGCGCCTGATACCCAACGCCATAGAGACGCGCGGCGCCGTGGCAAATCCCGACCCGATAAGTGGAGGCTTCGTCTTCTACTCCTCGACCCAGATCCCTCACATCCTCAAGGCGGTCCTCACCGAGTACTGCGGCTTCTACGAGAACAAGCTGCGGGTCGTGGCCCCGGACGTCGGTGGAGGATTCGGCTCCAAGCTCAACGTCTATCCGGAGGAGGCCCTGACGCTCGTCCTCTCGCGCAGGCTCGGGGTGCCGATCAAGTGGGTCGAGGACCGCTCGGAGAACTACCTGGCGACCATCCACGGGCGCGGCCAGGTCCAGGACATCGAGGTGGCGGCCACCTCGGAGGGCAAGATCTTGGGGATGCGCGTGAAGCTGCTCGCCGACATGGGCGCTTACTTGCAGCTCAACGGCCCCGGCATCCCCCTGCTCGGCGCGTTCATGTACCCCGGCGTCTACACCTTCGACGCCTACTCCTTCGAATGCATCGGTGTCTTCACCAACAAGACACCGATCGATGCCTACCGGGGCGCGGGCAGGCCTGAGGCAGCTTTCGCCATAGAGCGCATCATGGACGCCCTCGCCCGCGAGACCGGACTCGACCCGGCGGAGGTACGTCGCCGCAACTTCTACGAACCGTTCGACGAGCCGACCGACACCCCGGCCGGCATCCAGTACGACTCGATGAACATGCAGCCGGCGCTGGACCGCGTCTTGGAGCTCGCCGACTACGAGGCCTTGCGCGAGGAACAACGTCGGCGCCGCGAGGCGGGCGATCCGGTCCAGCTCGGCATAGGCTTTTCGACGTACACCGAGATCTGTGGCCTGGCTCCCTCCCAGGTGCTCGCTGCGCTGCGCGCCGGCGGCGCCGGCTGGGAGGTGGCGAAGGTCCAGATGCTCGCCTCGGGCAAGGTCGAGGTCATCACGGGCACCTCGCCGCACGGCCAGGGGCACGTGACGAGCTGGTCGCAGATCGCTGCCGACGCTTTAGGCGTCGAAGTGGACGACGTCGAGATCCTGCACGGCGATACGGCCATCGCCCCGTACGGTCGCGACACCTACGGATCGAGAAGCCTCCCCGTAGGCGGTGTGGCTGTGCACGTAGCCGCCACCAGGGTCATCGACAAGGCCAGGAAGATAGCGGCGCACATGCTGGAAGCCGCGGAGGGAGACATAGAGTTCGAGGGCGGTCGCTTCTCGGTCGCCGGGTCTCCCGACCGCAACGTCACGATCCAGGAGGTCGCGGGGCAAGCCTTCCTGGCGCACGAACTCCCGGAGGGGATGGAGCCGGTACTCTCGGAGGAGTTCTTCTTCGACCCGCCGAACTTCACGTTCCCGTTCGGGGCCCACATCTGCGTGGTGGAGGTGGACACCGAGACGGGCTTCGTCAAGATCCGAGACTACTTCGCGGTGGACGACTGCGGGACGGTCGTCAACCCGACCATTGTGGACGGCCAGCTCCACGGCGGCATCGCTCAGGGTATAGCGCAAGCGCTCTACGAGGAGGCCGTCTACGACGAGGAGGGCAACCTGACGACGGGCACGATGGTGGACTACCTGATCCCCGGTGCCCCGGAGTTGCCGCGCTACACCCTGGAACGGACCGTCACGCCGTCGCCTTCGAACCCGATGGGCGTGAAAGGCGTCGGCGAAGCCGGGACTATCGGCTCTCCGCCAGCGGTGATAGGTGCGGTGGCTGATGCGCTCTCGCCCTACGGCATCACGCACATAGACATGCCGGCCTCCCCCTGGAAGGTGTGGCAGGCGATGCAGGACGCCCAGGGGCACGAGGCGGGGGAGCGCGACGCCGACCTCTCGGGCCGCCCGGCGCAGACGATGGAGAGCACCGGCACCACGGAGCCGGGCGAAGGAACCACGGACGAACCGAGTGGGGGTGAGCGCACATGATCCCGCTGGCATTCGACTACGAGGTCGCCGAGTCGGTGGACCACGCCATCGATCTTCTCGGCCAGCACGGCGATGAGGCCAAACTCCTCGCCGGCGGCCACTCCCTCCTGCCGATCATGAAGCTCAGGCTCGCGGCCCCCGCGGTCCTCGTGGACCTGGGGCGCGTCGAGGAACTAAAGTACGTCAGGGACGAGGGCGACCACATCGCTATCGGCGCGATGACCCGCCACACCGACGTCGAACACGGCGAGCTCTTGCAGGAGCAGTGCGGCCTCCTCTCCTACACAGCCTCGCTTGTCGGGGACCCGCAGGTCAGGCACCGCGGCACGATCGGCGGTTCGATCTCCCACGGCGACGCAGCCTCCGACCTGCCGAGCGCGTTGCTGGGGTTGGAGGGGACGTTCGTCATCAAGGGCCCCGGCGGCGAGCGGACTGTCGCGGCGGGCGACTTCTTCGAGGACTACCTCCAGACGGCTCTCGCGCCCGACGAGGTCCTCACGGAGATCCGGGTCCCCAAGCTCGGCCCGAACTCCGGCTGGTCCTACAAGAAGTTCAACCGCCGCGCTCAGGACTGGGCCGTGGTCGGCGTCGCGGCCGTGGTCGAGAAGTCGAACGGTTCGATTAGTTCGGCCCGCATCGGGCTCACCAACATGGGCTCGACGCCCTTGAGAGCGACGGCAACCGAGGGCGCGCTCTCCAGCGCGGGCACGTCTTCCGTGGCCGAGGCGGCGAGCAGCGCCGCCGAGGGTACGAGCCCCGCCTCCGATATCGCCGCGTCCGCCGAGTACCGGCGGCACCTGGCGCAGGTGCTCACCCGCAGGGCCGTGGAGGAGGCGCTGGGCAGTTGACCGAAGCGACCAACGGACGCCGGGGGGCTCT
>JBJMIY010000031.1:0-9171 GCA_045806605.1 Rubrobacteraceae bacterium | reverse complement strand
GTCGGAGAACTCGACAGGTATCGCCGCGTCCTCGCCCGGATCGTAGTGCCTGCGCCCGTTCGCCTCGACGTCACGGGCGACTTCCTCCCCGACTGAAAGCGGCAGGAACTCGTGGACCACGACCCACTCGTAGTGCCACCTGACCAGCCGCCGCGCCTCCTCGAAGGCTTCGGGGACGCCCTCCTCGCGTAGCCAGTCCACCGTACGGTTGTGGAACCGCAAGAAAGCCAGGTGAAGCTGGGAGATGAGCAGGTGGACATCGTTGCGCGGGTCGCCTACGAGCGCTGTGCCCTGGTGGTTGCGCGGGAGGTCGTCCGCGCCGAGTAGAAGCTTATCCGGGTCTTCTCTGTCGTAGAGGAACGGGTTGCCCACGGGCCCGTCCCCGTAGACACCTTCGAGGTCAAGGTGCGGGGTGCGGGAATTGGTCAGCTCGCCGGCTTCGGCGTGGCGGGCCAGGAGGGACCGGTCGGCGGTGATATCGTGAGCGAGGAACTGACCGAGGATCACATACCCGGCCGGGATGCGAGGGTTTTCGAGCGCCTCGTCAACGACCGGGAGGGTGGCGTCCATGCGCGAGGCCGCCCGCCCGAGCCCGACCGCGCTCTCCAGGTCAACCTCGCAGGGGAGGAGCCCGGGAAACATCCTGCCGTATTTCCCACCGAGGGAGGGTCGGGTGTTCTTGAGCTCCGGGTGTACTAGGCAACTGTGGGCTCTGGGGCTGTGGGACACCGGGATCTCCTTTCGCTTGCAAGGTTGGATCCACTCTACAAAGGCGTCGAATCCTGCGCATCACCCGAACGGCTAGGTTTCGCCCCGGTCCCCGCTTCGAGCGCGGAGCTCTACTCAGCCTTGCTCGCGCCCTGAGAGGTGAGCCTGAAGCGCGCGTTGGTGGGAGACCACCCCTCCACATCGCCCTCCTCCTGAAGCTCGAGCACCGTGCTCGTGAGCTCGTTCCGGACGTCTTCGTCCCTGCCGGGGTCCTTCAGCCCCATCTCCTTCGCGACCTCGTGCAGGTGCACCGAGGCAGAAGGTCCCCCTTTGGGCGCGGCCACGGCGTAAGCCGCCCGCAGAAGTTGCTGGCGACTGTCCTCCGATTCGCTGGCCATACTCGTGATCCTCCTTTCTACCGCTTCCCCACGTTATCCGTCACTCTAACTTTCCGAAGCGCCCCTCGCTACGAGATGAGGATCAGCATCACGCCCGGTCCCCAGGGTTCCTATCGGAGATCTCCGGGCTCGGTTCGTCCCTCACCATGGTTATGGCGACGTACTGTGGGTACAGGCGGCCGCTCCTGGGGTTCCGCCAGATGGTCTTGCCGCTTCCGCGCTCGACCAGCTCCCACCCGGCGTTCTCTAGCTCTCCCTGCTGCCGTTCCTTCTCGTTGCGCGCGTCGCGCCGCTCGCTCATAATAGCCCTCCTTCGGTGCAGCGACGAGGCACGGCTGGGCCCAGGGGTCCATGCCGGCGCTGCCGTCGCGCAGTATCGTGGATCTCTCTATACGTCTGCGTACCCGCCGATTGTAACCGTCGAGAGGCGCCACTACGCGCAGACCAGGCCGCGGCCCGTTAAACAGCGTACCTCTGCAAAAAGAAATCCGCGTAGTAACGCGCCCAGTCCGCGCCAGGGGCGTAGAGGGGCTGCTCGTTCGCAACCCAGATCAGGAGATAGACAAGCTCGCTCCTAGTGAAGCTGGCCTCCAGGAGCGGGCCGAGCCTCTCCTGGAGGTACCCGGCATACCACAGCGGCCACTCGGGGTCGGCGCCGTCCGTCTCGATGTATGCCTGGTGGTGGGCCTCTCCGGTCTCGCGAAACAGGTCCTCCAGCCGCCCGGCGAGATCCAGCTCGCTCACGCCATCCTCCTCAGCAGCTTGAATCTTGCATTACTTTCTACACTATAGCCGCGCGTGCCGGGGGCGCGCAACGCCGGTTTGACACGGCGCCGTCGGACGCCGTGCCTGGCCTCTCCCACGCTGATAGACTCATCTCCAAGGAGGTAAAGCAAAGGCGATGTCCCCGGACAACGGCGGGAAGAAGGACCTGCGGCGCCTGAACCACGAGCTCTCGGTGCTCAACGAGATCGCGCGCGAGCTGAACCGCTCTGTGAACCTGGGCGAGGCGCTGGGTTTCACGCTGGCCCAGGTCGCGGAGCTCCTCGGCCTCCGGACGGGTTGGATCTGGCTCATGAACGAGGACTCTTCCGAGCCCTATCTGGCGGCCGTCCAGAACCTCCCGCCAGCACTAGCAGACGATCCCCGCCGCATGGACGGGTCGGGGTATTGCTACTGCCTCGACACGTACAAGAGAGGCGACCTCGAAGGGGCGGCGAACGTCAACGTGCTCACATGTAGCCGGCTCGGCGGGCTCGTTGACGGGACTGACGGCCTCCGCTACCACGCCAGCATCCCGCTCTACGCTCAAGAAAAGAAGCTCGGCGTCATGAACGTCGCCAGCCCCGGCTGGCGGAGCCTCTCCCCGGAAGACCTGCAGCTCCTCTACACCATTGGCGACCTGTTGAGCATCGCTGTCGAACGGGCCGAACTCTTCGCGCGGAGCACCAGGCTCGGGGCGGTCGAGGAGCGTAACAGGCTGGCGCGCGAGATCCACGACACCCTGGCCCAGGGCCTCACAGCTACAGCGCTGCAGCTGGAGTCCGCCGACGCGCTGGTCGACGCGGGCTCGGAGAAGGCGCACGAACCGCTGCGCCGCGCTCTATCCCTCACCCGCTCCAACCTCGAAGAGGCCAGGCGATCGGTGCTGGACCTGCGTGCCTCCCCGCTCGAAGGACGGCCGCTCTCCGAGGCGCTCAAGGCCCTCGTCGAGCGGTGGGAAGCCGAGACGGGCATAGCCGCGCGCTACGGGGCGGTGAACGGCAGCAGGCCGCTCCCGCCTAGCGTGGAGGCGGCCCTTTACCGCATCTGCCAGGAGGCGCTCACGAACGTGGCCCGCCACGCGGGGGCGGAGCGCGCGACGGTCCGACTCGTTGCCGCCCCCGACCGGGTGCGGCTAGCGGTCGAGGACGACGGCAGGGGCTTCGACGCCGCAGGAGTACCCGAAGACCGGCACGGGATCGTGGGGATGCGCGAGCGGGCGGAGGTGCTCGGCGGCACCCTCGAGGTCCGCAGCGGGCCCGGTGCGGGAACCAGGATCGAGGTCACCGTACCGCTGGAGAAGCTCTGAGGGTGGACGCGAGGATCCGGATCCTGGTCGCCGACGACCACCCGATGCTGCGCGAGGGCCTCGTCGCCGTCCTCGGCACCCAGCCGGACTTCGAGGTGGTCGGCGAGGCCGCAGACGGCTCGGAGGCGGTGCGGCTGGCCGAAACGCTCCGGCCGGACGTGATCCTGCTCGACCTCGAGATGCCCGGGGTAGACGGCGTCGCCGCCCTGGAAGGGCTGCGGGATGCCGGGTCCACATCGCGAGCGATAGTCTTCACCGCCTACGACACAGACCAACGCATCCTGGGCGCCCTGCGCGCCGGGGCGCGCGGATACCTGCTCAAGGGAGCCTCCCGGACGGAGATCTTCGAGGCCATCCGGACCGTCCACGCCGGCGGGTCGCTGCTCGAGCCCGGCGTTACGACCCGATTGCTCGACCAGCTGAGGGAAAACAGGGAGCTACGGGAGCCTCTCACGCCAAGGGAGCTCGAGGTGCTGGTGCTCATCTCCGAGGGCCTGCACAACAGCGAGATCGCAGAGCGGCTCTTCGTCACCGAGAGGACCGTCAAGTTCCACGTCAGCTCGATACTCGCCAAGCTCGGCGCCGACAACCGCACCGAGGCCGTCGCCGTCGCCGCCCGCCGGGGTCTTATCCAGATGCCGGGCTAACACCTGTACCTTCGTACAGGCCGAAAACCGTCCCCCCGCACGATGACGGGATCCTCATCTCGATGAATACTTTGCACATGACAGAAGACGACGGGCGATCGTACCCCTTCGCCCGGATAGGCCACACCGAAACGGAGGAGGTTCGGTCATGGAACAGAATACGGCCCTGATCACGGGCGCCTCACGGGGTCTCGGGCTCGCGCTCGCCCGCTCCCTCGCCTCCGAAGGGTGGACTCTGATCATCGACGCCCGCGGTTCCGAAGACCTCGAAGCCGCCCGCGCAGAGCTGGCGGACATGACTCGAGTCGTCGCCATACCCGGCGATGTAAGGAACGAGGAGCATCGCCGGGCGCTTGCCGGTGCGGCGCGCGGCGCGGGCGGCCTCGACGCCCTCGTCAACAACGCGAGCATCCTCGGACCAAGCCCACAGCCTGCGTTGCTCGAATACCCGCTCGATGCGCTCGAGGAGGTATACCGCGCCAACACGCTCGCGCCACTCGCGCTGATCCAGGCCGCGCGGAGCGAGTTGAAGCCAGGGGCTCGAATAATCAACGTGACGAGCGACGCCGCCGCCGAGCCCTACGAGGGCTGGGGCGGATATGGTTCCAGCAAGGCTGCCCTCGAGCAGCTCACCAACATCCTCGCAGCCGAGAACCCGGATCTGCGCGTCTACAGGGTGGACCCGGGCGACATGCGCACCCGGATGCAACAGGAGGCGTTTCCGGGAGAGGACATCAGTGACCGGCCGCTCCCGGAGGAGAGCGTTCCGGGCTTGCTCGAGCTTCTGACAGGCGACCTGCCGAGCGGGCGCTACGAGGCACGAGCCCTGATCCACATCAATGAAGGATGACAAAATGTTGAACGTGCAAGACTTTCTGGTCGAACACAACGACGAGCGAAAACTCTGGGACCTTCCACTACTCGATTTCGACCTGCCGCGTGAGCTGGAGGCGAGCGAGCCGCCCGAGGCCAGGGGTCTGGCGCGCGATGAAGTGCGCCTGATGGTCTCATACAGGGACGACGACCGCGTGGTTCACTCCAGGTTCAGGGATCTCGGGGACTTCCTCGAAGCCGGGGACGTGCTGGTGATCAACACGAGCGCCACTATGAACGCCGCCGTAGACGCCGAGCGCGAGGACGGCACGGCGCTGGAGCTTCACCTGTCCACACGCCTGCCGGGAGACTTCTGGATCGTGGAGCTGCGCCGGCCTATTCGTACGGCCACGGAGCCGTTCCGCCACGCCACCCCTGGCGAAAGGCTGCGCCTCCCGGAGGGAGCCACCGTGACACTGCACGCCCCCTATCCAGGGCACACAGCTACGGGCGAAGGGTCGCGTCTATGGCTCTCGACCCTCGATCTGCCGCATCCGCTCGACGAGTACCTCGACCGCCACGGGTTCCCGATCCGGTACGGCTACGTCGGGGAGAGCTGGCCCATAAGCTACTACCAGACAGCCTACGCCACGGGGGCCGGCAGCGCGGAGATGCCCTCAGCCGGAAGGGCGTTCACGCCGGAGCTCATCACGCGCCTGGTCGCGCAGGGCGTACAGTTCGCACCCCTGCTACTGCACACCGGCGTGGCAAGCCTCGAGGAGGACGAACCCCCATACGACGAGTTCTACCGCGTCCCACCCGACACCGCCCGCCTCGTGAACGCCGCGCGGACGTCGGGCCGCAGGGTCGTCGCAGTCGGGACGACGGCGGTGCGGGCGCTCGAGACCGTCACGGACGAGAGCGGCACCACCCACCCCGGAGAAGGCTGGACGCGCCTGATCGTCACGCCCGAGCGCGGCATCCGGGCTGTGGACTCGATGCTCACGGGCCTGCACGAGCCCCGCTCCTCCCACCTGGCCATGCTCGAAGCGCTCGCCGGCCGCGAGCACCTGCGCGCCGCATACGGCGAAGCCCTGCGGGAAGGCTACCTCTGGCACGAGTTCGGCGACCTGCATTTGATCTTGTAGGTTTCAGCAGCCGGTGCGGTGAGAGATGATGTAGTCCATAACCCAGGTCCCGAGAAGTAGTTTTCGCCGAGTTTAGAGAGCAGGAGTACGGACGAGTACTAGAGTCCGGTTACCCCGTATTCGAGCCGCTACAGAGACGGCCGTGGGGGTTGACCGACTTCAGGCTCGCCGACCCTGACGATTCCTACTTGCGACTCACGTAGCACGCAGGGCGTACCTCGGTTCGGCGGTCCTCCGCTGCACACTTCCTTCAGGCGCAGGCGACCACGGCGTCGCCCGGACGCCAGCCGGGCGGATCGGTGCATAGCCAGCCGGCTGCCTCCCTCGGCGTTCTCTCATCTCCCTCTCTCATCTCCATGCTCCACACGAAGAGCTGGCGGCTCTCGCAATTGATGGCTCCTTTGCCGAAGGCGATCCGGGATGGACCGCCGAGCCCGGGGTCGAGGTCTTCGGCATCGCGAGTGAGGACGTAGACAATGCCCACGTTGTTCTCCTCGTCAAGCAAGCCAGCCTGCGTCGTGCTCACCTTGATCAACTCGAGAAGCTCTCCATGCCTGTGCCTCTCGGCGAAGTAGCGGAGCAACTCACCCTTGTCGTAGGTGACGAATCCGTTCTCGATCCTTCCGTCTTCCCCGATCTCGCTCACCGAGTACCAGGACCAGGGGAAATACCCCGCCTCGGAGAAATCCGGGGGACTCGGGCCCTCCGAGACGAAGAAGAGGCGGGACAACCGCTCCTCATCGCCGCGGTTGAAGGCGTCTACGAACTCGATCACCAGCTCTGCTATCTGGCGCGTGTTACACCCGTCCGGCAAAGAGGCGTCGTCGCTTGTGACGATTACCTTCGTATCGGACACGTGATCCCCGCTTTCCTGGACCTTCGCTTCCTCACCAGTAGGCGATCCGGCGTGCTGCGAGCCGTCCCCCGAGCCCTGCTCCCCCCTACACCCCAGCACAACGAACACGAGGAGCAGCACCGGTAAGACCCTCGTGCTTGTACGACGCCCGCTCACTGGCTCCTTTCCCTACCGCCTTGCGGGGCGGGTCCACTCTACACCACGCCAACCATCCAGGCGCGCAGCCCCATGGATAGGACCTTCGCCAGTGTTCGACGCGGAGGAGTTCTCTTAGAGGGAGATCAATCCGTAACGGGCGCCGCGGCTGACGGCTTCGGCGCGGTTGTTGACCCCGAGCTTGGCGTAGAGGGAAGAGATGTGGAACTTGACGGTGTGCTCGCTGATGTGAAGCTCGCGGCCGATGAGCTTGTTGGAGAGGCCGTGGCCGAGGAGATCCAGGACCTCCCGCTCGCGCGCGGTGAGGGTCTCGGAGAGCTCCTCGGCGGAGGCCGCAGGTTCATGACGCACCCTTTCAGTCACGGCTTTGGGGAGCACGATCAGGCCCTGCCCCGCAGCGGCGATCGCGGCCGCGAGCTCCTCCGGCGGGGCGTCGGGCGGGACGACGCCCCAGCCCCTTAGCTGCATTGAGCGCAGCCTGGAGACGGCGTGGTCCTCCTCGGAGATCAAGACGAGCGCCTGCGTGCCGTCCTCCGCCACGGCGAAAGAGGCCTCTTCGAGCAGTTCCTCGTTAGCCAGCAGGACGACATCGGCCTCGGAGAGCTCCGAGGAATCCGTGGGAGAGGAGGCCTCCCCCACGACGCGTACGTCGGTCCCCTCGGCGTTCGCGAGCATCGAGCGCAGCCCCGCCCGGGTTACCGGCGCCGGGGCCACGACGAACGCCCGCGTCGGTGTCACGCGGCGCGCCCCGGGGCCTTCAGGTCCACGTCCACGACCGAGATCTTACCGCCGCGCATCAGACGCAGGCGGATAGCCTCCCTGGCGCCGGCAATGTCGTCGAGCAAGGATTCCACGTCGCCGGGCGTGCGACCGTCCACGCCGAGCAGCACGTCGCCTACGAGGAGGCCGGCTCTGTCGGCGAGACTCCGAGCTTCGAGGGCGGCGACCATGAGACCCGCCTCTGGCATCTCGGGATCCGCGGCGCGCAGGGAAGCAGGGATCTCGACCGGCACGATCCCGACGCCCAGCCGGGGCCGCCGCTGCTGGGCGCCCGCGAGCCACTCGCTCGCCGCGTTGCTCGGGATCGAAAGCGCGAGACGGCCGAAGATCATGGCGTTTATCCCGACTACCTCGCCCCTCGCGTTGAGAAGCGGCCCGCCCGAGTTGCCCGGCGCCAGAGAGACGTCGGACTGGACGTAACGCGTCCCGCCGCCCGGACCGCCAGCCACGCCGATGCCGCTGACCACACCTGCGGTGACGGCCCCGCGCCGCCCCCACGGGTGGCCGATGGCGTAGACGAGCTCCCCGACGCGCAGTGCGTCCGAGTCCCCGACACGAAGCGCCGGCAGGTCCACGGGAGCACCCTCTACGCGCAGCAGCGCGAGGTCGAGGTCCCTGCTGCTCTTCACGACCCCGGCGTCGAGCTCCCGGCCGTCGCTCAGGACCACCGCGGCCTTCGCGCCGCGGCCTCTGCCAGCGACGACGTGGTAGTTCGTGAGCACGAGGCCCGTATCGTCCCAGATCACACCTGCCCCCACACCGCGGCCACGGGCGCGCACCTGCACTACGCTCTGGTGCGCGCGCCCGACCATATCCACGCTCGCCGACGAGGCTCTCTCGACCGGCTGCAGGATCTCCTCAGCCATTCCTACGCCTCCTAACCACGTTCGCCGACGGTGACCTGCAGCTCCTGCATCTCGCCCCCGCGGACCACCTTGACCGGGACCTCCCGGCCGACCCGCTCACCTGTGAGCAGGACCAGCAGGTCTTCGGTATCCTCGACCGGCTGGCCGTCGAGGGTGGCGAGGATGTCGCCTATGATGAGGCCGCCACGGTCCGCGGGGCTGCCGTCCTCGACCCCGACGACGAGGAGGCCGCCCCTCTGCGTGAGCCCGAGCCGCTGGCCATCAGGGAGCTGGACAGGCTGGCTCAGTATGCCCAGGTAGCCACGCTTGAGGGAGCCCCGCTCATCGATAGTCTTCGCGACGCGCCAGGCGAGATCCGCGGGGATCGCGAGCGCCGCGCCCCGCGCCAGGCCGGTGGTCATGATCCCGAGCACCCTCCCCCGCGCGTCGACGAGCGGCCCGCCCGAGAAGCCCGGATACGGCGTCGCGTCGGTCTGAATGTAGCGCTCGAGCCTCGGCCCCCGCCAGGTCCTCATCGGACCGCCGACGGAGCTAACGACGCCCAGGGAAGCTCTCGATCCCTCGCCACGTCCCGGGCTGCCGACCGCCAGCGCGAGCTGGCCGATCCTGGGCTCCCCCTCGGCGGGCGCTGCTGCTTCGACGTCCAGCCCCTCGACTGAGAGGACGGCAAGGTCGGACGAGGGGTCCCTGCCGACGAATTGGGCCGGGAGCGTGCGCCCGTCGGCCGT
>JBJMIY010000030.1:0-4333 GCA_045806605.1 Rubrobacteraceae bacterium | reverse complement strand
GCGAAGACGATCACGCTCAAGACGCCGAGGAAGCCCTCCGCGATTGCGGAGGCCACGTAGCCGATCAGGACCCCGCCCGCTGCGCGGGACGCCCTTTGCCAGTCGCCGCGCCCGCTCCGCGCCGGCTGCACTCTGGGCTGTTCGCCGTGATCGGGGGCTTCTTGTTCCCGGCGCTTGACGTACTCGCCGAGGAAGACGCCCCCGATGGTGCCGAGCAGGAGGCCGAGGAGAGCTCCTATGCCGAGGAACAGGGCTCCGACCAGCGCGCCGGCGATCCCGCCGATGGCGCCGCCGGCGGTGCCCCAGTTGCTGGCGCCGAACCTGCGCGCCCCGTAGGCTGTGGCGGCGAAGTCGAGGACGAGGGCGATGGCCGCAAAGACGCCGAGCAGCGCGATGGTGAGGCCGCCGACGACCTCGAAGTCGGTCACGATCGCGTAAACGAGTGCGGAGATGAAGATGAGGGGCACGCCGGGAAGACCGGGGAGCACGCTTCCAACAAGGCCGAAGAGCATGACGATAAGCGTAATCCAGAGTATCGGGTCGTTGGGCGCTTCCATCATCTAGGTGACGACAGGAAAGTTCTTGCGTCCCTTCTTACGCGAAAGCGCCGCGTTCAGGCTGCCGGAGGCGTAG
Source organism: Rubrobacteraceae bacterium (assembly GCA_045806605.1). GTDB lineage: Bacteria > Actinomycetota > Rubrobacteria > Rubrobacterales > Rubrobacteraceae > JALYGY01. The sequence continues at coordinate 3,700 of JBJMIY010000030.1, read as the reverse complement.
CCTGAGAGGTCGAGGGCGACGTAGAGGAAACCGGCCGCTTTGAGCTCGGCAGAGATCCTGTCCCTGGAGGCGAAAGCCTTCTGCATCTCATCCGGGCCGACTTCGAGGCGGGCTATCTCCCCGTGGTGCCTCACGCGCACCTGCCTGTAGCCTTCTCTACGGAGGAACTCCTCGGCTCGCGCTACCTGGGCGAGCTTCTCGGGTGTGATCTCCTGCCCGTACGGGAACCGGCTGGAAAGACACGCCAGCGCCGGCTTGTCCCAGCTCGGCAGCTCGAGATATTTTGCGAGTTCCCGCACCTCGGCCTTGCCCACGCCCGCCGCCGACAGCGGAGAGATGACCCCGAGCTCTCTCGCGGCCTTCCTTCCCGGCCGGTAGTCGCCCTCGTCGTCCTTGTTCGCGCCGTCTATGACACAGCCGTAGCCGCGCTCTTCTGCGAGCCTGCTCAGGTCGGAATACAGCGTGCTCTTGCAGAAGTAGCAGCGGTTGGTGGGGTTGCTCGCGTAGTTGGGGTCGTCGAGCTCCCGCGTATTCACTACCAGGTGCTCCACCCCCAGAGAAGCGGCGAACCCGCGCGCCAGGTCCAGCTCCGAGGGCAGGTACGTCTCGTTGTTCGAGGTGACTGCGAGAACTCGTTCCCTGGGTAGCGCCCGCGCGGCGATCGCCAGTGCGAGCGAGGAGTCCACCCCGCCCGAGAACGCCACCAGCGCGCTGCCGTATGGGGCCACCATGGCCTCGAGTTCCCTCAGCCGCACTTCGGCTCTATCCATCGCTCACCCTCCCGGGATCTTCGAGCCACTCGACGACCTCCTCCGCGCTCCTGTCCGGCGGGAAGACGGGGTAGAAGACCTTTTCGATCCACCCTTCGTCGATGACCAGCGTCAGCCTCTTCAACAGAACCATGCCATCGACCTCGAAGGTCGGCAGGCCCAGCGCCCCCGCAAAAGCCAGATCCGAGTCGCTGAGGAGCGCGAAGGGCAGGTGCAGCCGCGTGGCCGCCTCCCGCTGGTACTCCGTATCCTGCGTGCTCGAGCCGAACACGCTGGCGCCCAGGGACCTTAGCTCCGCGTGATGGTCCCGGAAGGAGCACGACTGCGGGGTGCAGCCGCGGGCGCCCGGGATCTCATCCCAGCCTGCCGGTAGGCTCCTGTCCGGTCTTCCCGTCATAGGGTAGCAGTAGACGACGGTTCTCCCCGGGAGTGCCGAAAGGTCGACGATCTCTCCCGACGTCGACGCCAGGGGGACGGAAGGGAGGCGCATTCCGGGCAGGTGGTCCGCCGCTCCGTCGTCCTCGGGGACGGGAAGGTCGTTGGGCAGTTCGTAGGGGTTTTGCGCGCTCGCCACGGTCTTCTAGACCTTCTCTAGCACGACGGCCACGTTGTGGCCGCCGACGCCGAGGTTCGCGCACAGGGCCGCCTCGAGGTCGGGGGCGTCGCGCGGCTCGTCCACAACGTAGTCCAGCTCTGCGCAGTCCTCGGCCAGCTTGCTCAGGTTGCGCATCGGGGGGATCGTCTGCTCCTTTAAGGCCAGGGCGCAGATGGCAGTCTCGATGGCGCCGCTCGCTCCCAGGGAGTGGCCCAGTGTGGACTTCGTCGCCGAGACCCTGGCGTTCGGGTTGATTTCGGCCATAGCCCTGGATTCGGGGCCGTCGCCCGCGACGGTGCCGGTACCGTGCGGGTTGATGTAGCCGATCCGCTCCCCTTCGAGCCCTGCGTTCTTTACGGCGAGCTGCATGGCCCTCAGTACGCCGAGGCCCTTCGGGTCGGGGTCGGTTATGTTGTACGCGTCGGTGGTGCGCCCGACGCCCTTCATCTTCGCGTAGGGCTCGGCGCCGCGGCGCTCGACGGAGGCGGCGCTCTCGAGGACCACGACCGCGGAGCCCTCCCCGATAAGGAACCCGTTGTGGTCCTCGTCGTAGGGGCGGCAGGCCCCTTCGGGGTCGTCGTTGCGGCGGCTCATCGCGCGCATCGCGATGAACCCGGCGACGATGACGGGGGTGATTGTAGCCTCCGAGGCGCCGCAGATGACGACGTCCGCGTCTCCACGGCGGATGAGGTCGTAGCCGAGGCCCATCATGTCCGTACCGCAGCTGCACGCCAGAGCGCCGGTGGATGAAGGTCCCTGCACGCCGAGCTGGATGGCTATGTGCGCAGCGGCGGAGTTGGGCATGATCTTGGTGACCGAGAACGGGTTGACCCTGGCCGGACCCCTTCTGTCTATGGTCGCCTGGGTCGTCTCCATGCTCATTACGCCCCCGATGCCGCTGCCGAGTATGAGACCAACCCTTTCTGGCCGCTGGTTCAGTTCGTCCCACGCGCCGGCGTCCTCGAGCGCGAGCTTGGCCGAGGCGAGGGCCATCTGGGCGAACCGGTCGGTCCGGGCCGCCAGCTTGCGGTCCATGAAGTCGTTCGCGTCGAACTCCGTGCACTCGGCCGCGATCCTCACTTCGAAGCCCTCCGGGTCGAAGAGTGTTATCCGGCTGGCGCCGCTCTCACAGGCCAGCAGCGAGCTCCAGAATCGCTTGCGCCCGATCCCCACGGGGCTGACTACCCCTACCCCCGTTATGTAAGCCGCCGGGCGTCCGTTCTCCATCTCGCCCCCTAGCAAAAGCGCCTCACCGTCGAACTACGAATCTTAACACCGCCGCCTCGCTACGACTTGTGCGGGCGCGGTTCGTCGCGTCCGGCGCGAACCAGAGAATGAGCTTTTGGGTCATGGCTGATCCGGGACCAGCAATAGACCTTCGCGTCCACTCAGGCGCCCCTCTCGTCTGAGTTCCTGCCTGATCTCTTCTCCGCGCGTGGAGAGCAGCACCAGCCAGGGAAGGCCGTCAGGGACCTTCTGCAAGAGACCTGGTGGAACTCCGAGCCGGAGGTCCTTGTGCCCACTCCTATGCTATAACCTCCGGGGATGAGGAGTACGGCTTGATCTTCTACGCAGCGTCGGCGCTCTTCGTGGCCAACTTCGCGCTCGGCGTGCTGGTGCAGTTCGGGATCGTGGACACCAGACCTTTCCGCTGGCTGCACCACGCTCTGTTCTTCGCCGTCTTCGCCTCCGCTGCGCTCGCCGTCGCTGTGGGGTTCTTGCAGGGGGCGCCCTACCGCTGGGCTCTCCTGCCGGTCCTGGCGCTCTTCCTGGTACTTCCGCGGGTGCGGGCTGGCACGCGGGGGCACGCGGCGCTCGCCTCCTTCGCCATGATCTTCTACGCTACCGGGTTCGTATCCCTGCTCTAGGAGGCTGACTTGGATTTCCTCGAGGTCGTGAAGAGACGCAGGACTACCAACGGCCCCTTTCTGCCCGACCCGGTGAGCGAGGAGCACCAGCGTCTCCTGGTCGAGGTCGCCGCCATGGCCCCCTCTCACTTCAACAGCCAGCCCTGGCGTTTCGTCCTCGTGGACGAGCGGGACACCATCGAGGAGGTCGCGAGGATAAGCGGCGAGAGCATGACCCGGCTGCTGGAGGAGGGCACCTTCTGGAAGCGCTACCGTCCCTACTTCCGCTTCTCCGAAGAAGAGATGGAGGAGAAGCGCGACGGTATCCACTTCGACCAGATGCCCGGCGTCCTCAAGCCGTTCAGGCGCCAGATCTTCTCCAGCACAGGCCAGGCCGTGATGAACCGCTTCGGCGTCCCGAAGACCCTGGGCGAGGACAATCGCAAGCTCGTCGCTGGCTCTCCTCTGCTTCTGGCCGTCCTGCTGGA
>JBJMIY010000029.1:0-8415 GCA_045806605.1 Rubrobacteraceae bacterium | reverse complement strand
CTCGTAGAGAGCGACGGCCTCGGCCCCCAGGTGAGGCATCCAGCGGACGTAGAGCCGGGCGCGTTCTCCCCGCGCCCTCGTCTCCCCCGGCGGTACGAGCCTCACTCTCTCCATCCTGAAAGCCAGTATAGCGGTCACCGCTCGGTCTCTCCATAGGGAAAGCTTGTTAGCACGCCTCCCTACGGTCGGCTTTTCAGCACGCTGCCTTTCAGGCAGCTTGTCAGCACGGCGCCTGGCGGAGCCAGGTGGCGTGCTGACAAGCGAGGCCCTAAAAGGGCCGAAGCGTGCTGAGAGCCCGCGAAGCGGGCGTGCTGACAAGCCGGCCGAAGGGAGGCGTGCTTTCTTCACAGGCTATCCAGGATAGCAGGCGCGGCCTCGACGGGCTCGTCCGAGACCTCGAGGGCCTCCCGCACGAGCGCCTCCGCCCTCTCCACGTTGCGCCCGCCGTAGAGCCTGGCTATGGGCTCACCCTTCTCGACCCTGTCTCCCGCCTTTACGAGGACCTCGACGCCGGCGCCGGTATCTATCTCTTCCCCCTTCTTCCGGCGTCCGGCGCCCAGAGCCAGGGCTGCGCGTCCGATCCCCCTGGCGTGGAACCGGGCCACGTACCCGCCGTCTGGCGCCGGCACCTCGTGGACCTCGCTCGAGACCGGCAGGTCGTCGAGGGCGTCCGCGTCGCCATCCTGGGCCCGGACGAACTCCCGGAACTTCTCGTGGGCCGCGCCGGAGGAGAGAGCTTCTCCGACCTGGCTCTGCGGGTCCGGGATGCCCTTGAGCTCGAGGAGCGTGGCCGCGACGTACCGGGCTTCGTGTGCCAGGTCGTCCGGTACCTCGCCGCCGGCCAGGAAGCGCAGGCTCTCGCGCACCTCGAGGGCGTTGCCGACGGCGCTCCCGAGGGGGGTGTCCATGTCCGTGATCACGGCCGAGGCCCTGATGCCGAGGTCCTCGCTCAGACGTACCAGCAACTCGGCCAGCTCGCGGGCATCCTCCGCGGTCTTCATGAACGCACCCGAGCCGCTCTTGACATCGTAGAGCAAGTACCCCGCGCCCGTGGCGGCCTTCTTGGAGACGATGGATGAGCCGATGAGCGGCAGTGAGTCGACGGTGCCTGTCGCGTCGCGTAGAGCGTAGATCTTCTTGTCCGCCGGGGCCAGCTCGCCAGCCTCGGCGATGGCGAGCCCGACCTCCTCGACCTGGCGCTTGAAGCGGTCCTCGGAGAGAGTGGCCGAGAAGCCGGGGATGGACTCGAGCTTGTCTATCGTGCCGCCGGTCATGCCGAGGCCCCGCCCCGAGAGCTTGGCCACCGGCGCGCCGCAGGCAGCGGCTATGGGCAGCGCCGTCAGGCTGATCTTGTCCCCAACACCCCCTGTCGAGTGCTTGTCCACGCTCCCGGGGAAGGAGTAGCGCTTGCCCGAGTCTGCCATCGCCCTCGTCAAGGCGAGCGTCTCCTCGTAGGTCATTCCCCTGATGAAGATCGCCATCAGCAGCGAGGCCATCTGGTAGTCTGGTATCGCGCCCTCGGTGAATCCCGCGACGACGGCGCTGATGATCTCCTCGGTGAGCTCGCCGCCGAGCTTCTTCGTCTCTATGGCATCGTGTACCGCGTCTCCAAAGGACAAGATAGCGCATCCTCCACGGGTGTTCTGCCGATCGCTCCATCTTAATGGAGGTCCGCAGCCCGGGCATCCGGCGGTGTGCCTGAGTGCCTTTAGCCGTTTGCAGAGTTATTGACTCACCCGCACCGAATTTTCCTCTGGTCAATGCAGACCACGAATGCCTAGTAAATATGAACCATAGCATCATGCTAGCCCATACAGGCAGATATAATGACCCGATGGCTTGTGCGTCAGCTCCCGGCCGTTCAGGTTAGCCGCGGGGAAGTATGCGAAGGATCACTCTCGCGAACCGGCTGCGTTACTGGTTCGACAACACGATGGCCAGGGGAACAGTTGCCCTGATCGGCTGGCTCTTTGTCCTGCTCGTGGCGCTGGTGGTTGCGAGCGCCCTGGTAGTCTACGTAACAGGTGTCGCGCCCGAGGTCGGGGGGCACCGGCCCGGCTTCTTGCAGACGCTCTGGCTGAACCTCATGCGGGCCATCGACCCCGGCAACGTGGGCGGGGATCAGGGGAACTGGCCGTTCATGCTCTCCATGCTCGTGGTTACGGCGGGGGGGATCCTGGTCTTCAGCACCCTGATCGGGGTCATCTTCACGGGCATAGACAACAAGCTAGACGAGCTGCGCAAGGGCCGATCGTTCGTCGTGGAGCGGGGGCACACGGTCATCTACGGCTGGTCGCCCGAGGTCTTCTCGATCGTGGCCGAGCTGGTCACGGCCAACGAGAGCCGCGGGCGCTCCTGCGTCGCCATCCTGGCCGGGAAGGACAAGGTCGAGATGGAGGACGAGATCCGCGAGCGGGTCGGCGATACGAAGAACACCCGCGTGGTGTGCAGGTTCGGAGACCCCATCGATATCGACGATCTCGAGCTCGTCAACCCCCACGACGCGCGCTCGATCATCGTCCTGCCTCCGGATGGAGAAGACGCCGACTCGCGGGTGATCAAGACTATCCTGGCGCTTACCAACAACCCCGGACGTCGCGAGGACCCCTACCACATCGTCTCGAGGATGCGGGATCCTGAGAACCTCAGCGTCGCCCGGATGGTCGGAGGCGACGAGGTCGAGCTGGTACCGGTGGACGATCTCATCGCCCGCATCACCGCCCAGACGTGCCGCCAGTCGGGGCTCGCCGGCGTCTACACCGACCTCCTGGACTTCGGGGGCGACGAGATCTACTTCTCCCACGAGCCACGTCTGGTGGGCAGCACTTTCGAGGAAGCCATCTCGGCCTACGAGGTTTGCTCGGTCATCGGGCTGCGCACGGGCGACGGCCGTATCCTGCTAAATCCTCCGATGGACACCAGAGTCTCTGTCCGGGACGCGATAATCCTCATCGCCGAGGACGACAGCGAGATCTCGCTATCCGAGAACGCCGGGCCCGAGGCCGATGTCGGCGCGATCCGCAAGCCACTTCCGCGCGAGCGGATGCCCGAGCGCACCCTGGTCCTCGGCTTCAACGACCGCGCGCCGATGATGATCGCGCAGCTTGACGGCTACGTGCCCGCCGGCTCGGAGGTAACGGTGGTGGCCGCGGAAGGCGCCGGTTTGCCGGCCCGGTTCGACGGGCTCGATCATCAGACCGTAACGTTTCGGGCTGGCAACACGACCGACCGCAGGGAGCTCGACGCTCTGGAGGTGTCCTCCTACGACCATGTGATAGTCCTGAGCTACTCAGACGAGCTCGACCATGAGGATGCCGACTCGAGGACCCTTGTAACCCTGCTGCACTTGCGCGAGATCGCCGACCGGAGCAGCCGGTCGTTCTCCATAGTCAGCGAGATGCTCGACGACCGCAATCGCGAGCTGGCGGAGATCGCGCGCGCCGACGACTTTATCGTGAGCGACCGTCTGGTGAGCCTGATGATGTGCCAGGTCGCGGAGAACAAGGAGTACTCGGCTGTTTTCGCGGAGCTAATAGACCCCGAAGGCTCGGAGCTTTACCTGAAGCCGGCGGACGAGTATGTGGAGCCGGGCGTTCCACTGAGCTTCTATACCGTAGTCGAGGCGGCCCGCAGGCGCGGCGAGGTCGCCGTGGGCTACAGGACGAGATCCGAAGCCGATGACCCGCGGAAGTCTTACGGCCTGCGACTGAACCCGGCCAAGTCCCGGCGGATAACGTTCGCGAAAGGCGATAGCGTGATCGTGCTGGCCGAGTCCTGAGATCCGCGGCTGAGATCAGGTCCCCGGAGGAGTGTGAAAGAGGCTCGGCATAGCGGGGAGGGGGACCAGCTAGGGCGCACTGGCGTCCCCAGGTGGCCCGCGGCCGTGGCCCTGCTGGCCGTAGGCGCGCTCTACGCCGTGCTTTCGGAAGCCCTGAGTATAGGCCCCAGAGTCTTCTTGCTCGCGTTCGTGGCCATCCTGCTCGTGCCGCTTACGACCGCGCATCTGCGGGGGAGCCACCTCCTGGCCCGGCGCATCAGCTTCGGAGTGATAGGGTTCGTCACCGTTGCCGTCGTCGTGAGCACAGTCCTGCTGGTCTTGTCGGCGCTGAACGCGGGGACGTCCGCTCCGGCGTTGTTGCGCGACGCGGCGCTTCTATGGATCATGAACGTGGCGACGTTCTCGGTCTGGTACTGGGAGACGGACGGCGGCGGACCGGCGCGGAGGCACCAGGAAGGACATCGTAGCGAGGACTTCCTGTTCCCCCAGATGAACCTCGGCGGAGGGGTCGCCCGCGGGTGGTCTCCTGGCTTCCTTGATTACGTGTTTCTCGCGTTCAACACGAGCACCGCCTTCAGCCCTACGGACACGGCCGTTCTTAGCCGAAGGGCGAAGGTGCTGACGATGTTGCAGGCTCTGCTCTCGCTGGTGATACTGGCCGTGCTCGTGAGCCGGGCCATAAACGCCCTCGCCGCCGGGTGACGGCTCCGGGCGTAGCCGCGTCCTCCAGATGGCCTGCGCCCTGCTCTCAGGAGACTTGCGCTGTCCGAGTCTAGCAGGGGCGAAGAACGATGAAGCTTCTGGGGCGTAGATGGTTACAGATCTTCGCGAGCGGTCTCGTCCTGCTCTACCTCGTCGAGCGGACGCTCGTCGCCACCGCGAACCTCAACTACGTCCCGAGCGTCATCTTGCTCGGGGCTTTTCTCGTGCCGGTTACCTTCGTGACCTACCTCTACGAGCGGCTGCCGGACTGGGATGTTCCGCTACCGGCCGTAGCGGTCTGCTTTCTGTGGGGCGGCGTGCTGGGGACTGTAGTCGCGGGGACGCTCGAATACGACGTGGCGAGGGCCCTCGGGTTTCTCCCGAAGCTTGCCATCGGTCTCATTGAGGAGTCGGCCAAGCTGATAGTGCCGCTCATCTTCTATTTTATGGGGCGCTACCGCTCCGAGGCGGCCGGCATAGTCCTGGGTGTTGCCACCGCGGCGGGCTTCGCGGCGCTCGAGACGATGGGCTACGGGTTCGTCTCTTTGCTGGCTTCGCGCGGCAGCCTGGGGGTGCTCGACGAGGTGTTGCTGGTGCGCGGGCTGACCTCACCTGCGGGGCACATGGCCTGGACGGGAGTGGTATGCGCCGTCCTGTGGCGCGAGAGGCTCGAGAGGGGCCACGCGGTCCTGGACTGGCGAGTGGTCGGCGCCTTCTTTACGGCGGTTGTCCTGCACGCGCTGTGGGATACCTTCGCGAGCGTCAGGAGCGCCACGTTCGTCGGGTTCCTGAGCATAGAGTTGGTAAGCCTGCTCATCGCGCTGCTCAGCCTGATCCTCTTGATCCGGCGGGTGCGTGAGGCCAGGCGTGCTACAGGAGAAGGCCGCGTCGCGTGAGGGAGAGGAGTCAGATGGAACTGCGAGCCCGCCGCAGTAGCTACAACGCTCATCGCAAGACGTCTTCCCCCGGAAGACCACCCTTCTCGACACCGAGCCAGCCCGCGGCCGTCGCGCCCACGTCCGAGAATCCCTGCCGGACGCCGAGGTCTGCAGGCTCTCCTCCGCCGGCCACCAGCAGCGGGACGCGCTCGCGGGTATGGTCCGTCCCGGAGTAGGTCGGGTCGTTGCCGTGGTCGGCGGTGATGATGAGCAGGTCGTCGCCGTGCAGGGCCTCGAGCAGCTCCGGCACCCGGTCGTCGAAGCGCCTCAGGTTAGCGGCCATGCCCTCAGGGTCGCGGCGGTGACCGTATCTGGCGTCGAAGTCAACTAGGTTGGCGAAGATTAGGCCGCTGTCCATCCTGCCGAGTGCCTCGAGGATCGCGTCAACTTTGGCGGCGTCGTCGGGTGGGGCGGGCAGGTGTCCGGTGATGCCCTCGCCATCGAAGATGTCCCGGATCTTGCCTACCGCGACGACCTCGTGCCCGGCATTCTTTATCCGGTCCATGTACGTCTCGCCGAAGGGCTCTATGCCGTAGTCGTGGCGGTTCTCGTTCTCCCGTTCGTAGGCGCCCGCCTTCCCGTGGAAAGGCCGCGCGATGACGCGCTCGACCAGGATCTGCCCTTCCTGGATAAGCATCTCGTGGGCCTTCGCTGAGGCCTCGTAGAGTTCTTCCAGTGGAATGACGCCCGTGTGGGCCGCGATCTGGAAGACCGAGTCGGCGGAGGTGTAGACGATCCAGGCTCCCGTCTCCTCCTGCTCCGGCCCGAGCTCCTCTATTATCTCAGTTCCGGAGGCCGGCCTGTTTCCGATGACCCTCCGTCCCGTCTCCTCCTCGAAACGGTGGATGATCTCCTCCGGGAAGCCCTCGGGATAGGTGGGCAACGGGTCTTCCAGGATCAGTCCCATCATCTCCCAGTGCCCGGCGAGCGTGGCCTTGGCCGCGGAGAGCTCGACCATGAGCCCGTGCGAGGCGCGCGGGGACTCTTCGGCCGGTACGCCCTCTATCTCCGCCACGTTGCCGAGGCCGAGGTTCTGGAGGTTCGGGAGATCCAGACCCCCTACAGCCCGCGCCGTGTTGCCCAGGGTGTTGGCCCCCTCGTCCCCGTATTCGACGGCGTCCGGCGCGTCGCCCGCGCCCACGCCGTCGAGGACCATGATTATGGCCCTGCGTCCCATACTCCTCCTTTTTCAGCCGGCCGGCATCTAGCAGGTCTGTGCCGGGGTGCCGGAGCATCTCCCTACCCTTTCCTCGCCCGTTTTTGTGTCCTGGGACGCAAAAACCTGTCCCTTTGACCCATTCTGGCAGGACCGGATGTACCGGGCCACCTTCGTTGCGTTAGAGTGACTCTGCCGGTGTAGAGAGAAAGGACACCTTGGCCGAGCTGCGCGTTCGGGAGGCGAGCGCCGAAGACGCTGAGATCATTCACTCCCTGGCTGCAGAGCTGGCCGGGGCCGTGGGCGACTCACCCCCAAGCCTGGAGAACGTCAGGGAGAGGCTCGCCGAGCTACTGGAGGAGCCGCGGGCGCGGGTCCTGGTGGCGGAGGGCGACGTAGTCGTCGGGGTGGTGAGCCTCTGGATCAAACCCGACCTCGCCCACGGCGACAGCGTCGTCGAAGTTCCTATGCTCGTCATCTCCGAAGACCGGCGCAGGGAGGGGGTAGGCAAGCTCATGATGGAGGAGGTGCAGCGTCTTGCCGCCGAGAACGGGGCCACCCTCATAGAGCTAGTCGCCACGACCCAGAACAACCCGGCGCGCGAGTTCTACCGCTCTCTGGGCTTCGTCGAGACCGACCACGTCACCCTGGAGTTCGTCGGCGACGTTGAGGACCCGCCGGACCCCGAAGAGAACTAGCTTGCCAGCAAATACGCCGCGAGCACGAGAAGTCCGGTTACCGCGACCGAGGCGAGCGCGGCTCTGATCGCCCCGATCTCGCGCACTACCGCGAGCCCTACTCCGACCAGTACTACCCCCGCGTACACCGCGGCGACCCAGCGCACCACGGGCACCGCAGAGAGCGGCAGGTAGAATCCGAAGGGGTAGACGACGGTCCGCCAGGTCACCAGGTACCCGTACCTGCCGCCGAAGGAGGCGAGGTGGTAGAGAGCGGCGATGGGGAAGGATAGCGGGAGCGGCAGGAGAAGGGCGGCGAGCGCGGGGTAGAGGCCCACGAAGGTGAGCCACAGAGCAGCCGCCGGAAGCCCCGAGAAGACGAGGAAGAGGCCCGGAGCCCGCACGTCGGATACTCTAGGCAAGACCTCGAAGAAGCGGACAGGATGCGTGAGGAGACTCCCTAGCATCCTAAGGTAGCTCGAGAAAGGCCGCGAGACGTCCCAGTCGCTCGCGCCGCCCCGGATCGTGTCCTTCGTATAACCGCGCTTGGCCACTTCAGCCAGTATATAAGCGTCTACGACGGAAAGCGGCGCGAGATCATCTATAATCTGAGTGGATCAAGCATAGAGAAGAGGTTCGCATCTACATGCCAGAAAACAACGCTTTCGACGCGCAGACAGGGCTCGGCACCAGCACTGGTGAGGTGACTATCCACAGCCTGAAGAGGCTGGACGAAAGGGTGGATGGGGACGTCTTCTCGCTGCCTTTCTCGGTGCGCGTGATCCTCGAGTCGCTCCTACGGAACTGCGGCGGCAAGTTCGTCTCCGAGGAGGACGTCGAGGCTCTGGCCTCCTGGCCCGGGTCGGTGGGGGAGGAGCTGGCTTACCTGCCGGCGCGCGTGGTGATGCAGGACTTCACCGGGGTGCCCGCGGTCGTCGACCTCGCGGCGATGCGCAGCGCGATGCGAGAGGTGGGGGGAGATCCCAAGAAGATCAACCCCCTGGTGCCGACCGACCTCGTCATTGACCACTCGGTGCAGGTTGACGCCTTCGGCTCTCCCGCGGCGCTGCAGTTCAACGCCGAGCGCGAGTTCGAGCGCAACCGCGAGCGCTACGAGTTCCTCAAGTGGGGCCAGCAGGCCTTCGACAACTTCACCGTCGTGCC
>JBJMIY010000028.1:0-3971 GCA_045806605.1 Rubrobacteraceae bacterium | reverse complement strand
ACCCTGGCAGGGCAGCGCACTCTTGGACTATCCGCCGCAGCCTGGCGTCGGTTACGACCTTGCGCTGCACCTGGCCCCACTTGCCGGTGTACTCGAAGACCATGGTGTCGCCCTCGACGCGGAGGTGCTTGCGCCTGAGTGTTGCTATCCCGTAGGTGCGGTTCTTTCTCGCGTAGCGCTCGTCGCCAACGCGGAAGTACGCCGCGTTCATCAGCCGCGTCATGGTCGCAAGCACTTTCTCGCGGTCGAGCTTCTTGCGGCGCAGATGAGCGCTGGTGGTGTGCCGCATCCGGGGCAACGCCTCGGAGAAGCGCAGGATGCGCTCGAACTTCTCATGCTCTTTGCGCTCCCTGTATTTCGGGTGGTACAGGTACTGGAGCCTGCCTGCGGAGTCAACACCGATAGCCTGTACCTTGGCGGAGGGGCTCCTCGCTATGCGTGCGTCCTCCCACGCCGGCGGTACCTTCAAATTCTCGATACGCGTCAGGACCCTCTCCTCGCGCACTGTCTCGTCCGTGCCAGGGTAACGATAGAAGAAGCCCCGCTCCTTCGAGCCGAGCCGCCTTATGCCCGTTTTGAAGAGAACGTGCTCGCCCATCCGCCCTACCTAGCCTACGCCGCCACCGCTTTATACCCTGCGCAGCCGTACCGTAGTTTACGGAAAGGGTCGAGCGCAGGTCTCAGGTCGTGCGGTCTATCTCGGCGTGATAGCGGCTGCCGAGGCGTCCGCCGAGGAAGCCGCCCACGAGCGCAACGAGGAGCGCGCCAACGAAGATCAGAACGCCCACGATCCCGAGTCCCGAGAGGCCGCCTATGGTGGAGAACAGGAAATTCTGGATCAGGTTGTCAATATCCTCGGAGATACCCTCGGGCAAGAAGCCGCTCAACACCGCGTTGATAAGCGCAAGGACTAGAACCGTCACGCCGGTCCACAGGAGCAGCATGGCCCCGTTGCGTCCGCCGTCGAAGCGCGCGAGCCTGCCTGCCACGTACCCGCCAAAGAAGTACGTCAGAAATACGAGTATGGCTACCAGCACGAGACCTGTAATCGCGGCCGGCCCTATCTCCGAGCCTGCAAGGTCCATCGAAACTCCCAGGGGAGCCACCACGAGGCCGGCCACGAGCGTGAAGAGGCACCCGGCGACGAGCGCGAAGGTGAAGCCGATGAAGCTGGCGAGCCAGTCCACGCCCCCGTACATGTCCCTGAGCCTGTCCTCACGCTCCTCGGCGGCCTCGAAGTAACCTCTCGGGTAAGGGCTCGCGTCGGCCTGGGTCCCGTATGCCGGCGGCGTCCGGATGACGCGGGTCTCCTTATCCTCGGTCTCGCTGGCCGGCTCGCCTGCCGGCCGCTCGGCCATCGGCTGCGTCTCCCGCGCGGGTTCATCCCGGGCGGGTTCGTCCGCGGGTACCTGGCGCGTCGGCTCTTCGTCGCCCGGCGGCTCCCTTCGGGTCGTCCCGGATTCAGCGTCGTCCCCCAGAGGTCCGGTCCTGCGACGTTCCTCGGGATGATCCTCCGGCTTGTCAGTCATCTTTCCCCCTTTAGCGCGTCCACCACGTACCGGGCGACGCTTCGTTACACCAGACGTACTCTTTGTACATCCGGCCCATAATAAGCCAAAACGCCGGTGCCTGGCTTGTACGGCGGGCCATATCCAACCGGCGTGCGCGTTCATATCATGGCGCGTGTCGTCAGGATAACCCGTGCCGTGAAGGTGCGCAAAGCGAGAGTTAGAGGAGGTAGCTTGGACACGACTAGCAAGCAGACAGTGTTGCAGGAGGCAAAGGACAGCAACGTCAAGTTCATCCGGCTGTGGTTCACCGACATCCTCGGGACGCTCAAGAGCTTCGCCATCACGGTAGACGAGCTAGAGGACGCGCTGGACGGCGGGATGGGCTTCGACGGGTCCTCGATCACGGGCTACCAGGACATCGAGGAGTCGGACATGATCGCGATGCCCGACCCCTCGACCTTCAAGACGATCCCGTGGAGCCCGCAGGAGGCCCCGACCGCGCGCATGATCTGCGACGTCAGGACGCCGGACGGCGATCCCTACGTCGGCGACCCTCGCCACGTCCTGCGCAGGGCGCTGGAACGCGCGAGCGAGATGGGCTTCGACAACTTCTTCTGCGGCCCCGAGCTCGAGTATTTCTACTTCAGGAACTCCAACGGCACCGAGCCGCTCGACTACGGCGGTTACTTCGACCTCACGACGCTCGACGCGGCCACGTCGCTCAGGCGCGAGACTGTGATGGCGCTGCAGGAACTGGGAATCGACGTCGAGTACTCCCACCACGAGGTCGGCATCAGCCAGCACGAGATAGACCTGCGCTTCGACGACGCCCTGACCATGGCCGACAAGGTGCAGACCTACAAGACGGTCGTCAAGGAGATCGCCACGAAGCACGGTGTATACGCCACCTTCATGCCAAAGCCGATCCGGGACCAGAACGGTTCGGGTATGCACACCCACCAGAGCCTCTTCTCGGGCGACAGCAACGCGTTCTTCGACTCGAACGACCAGTATTTCCTCTCAGACACGGCGAAGCAGTTCATCGCGGGCCAGCTGAGGCACGCGCGGGAGATCAGCATCATCTTCGCCCAGTTCGTGAACTCCTACAAGCGCCTGGTCCCCGGCTATGAAGCCCCTGTCTACATCGCCTGGAGCCGCCGCAACCGCTCGGCACTGGTACGGGTCCCGCTCTACCATCCGGGCAAGGAGAAGGCTACCAGAGCGGAGCTCCGCTGCCCCGATCCCGCCGCGAACATCTACTTGTGCTTCGCAGCGCTCCTGCACGCGGGCCTCGAGGGGATCGAGAAGGGCTACGAGCTCCCCGAGCCGATGGAGCGCAACCTCTACCACCTCTCCCACGAAGAGAGGGAGAAGCTCGGTATCCAGAGCCTACCCGCCGACCTCGGCGAGGCCATCTTCGAGGCCGAGAACTCGGAGCTCCTGTACAAGGCCCTCGGCGAGCACGTCTTCACCAGGCTCCTCGAACTCAAGCGGGCGGAGTTCGAAGACTACAGGGTCCAGGTGACCCCCTACGAGATACAGAAGTATCTGCCGATTTTGTAGGCTTCAGGTATCAGGTTTGGGGCGCGGGAAAGTTCCCGCGCCCCTCGTCTGTTTGCCCTCTAATGAGATGGAGCACCTCGGGCAATAGCGTCCTCGTGGTGCTTAGGCCTTCGCCAGCGTAGATGGTCTCGGTGCCTGACCAGTCGCCGAAGTAGCCGCCGGCCTCGCGCAGGATAGGTGGGAAGGGGGCGCAGTCCCAGGGGTTCATGACCGGGTCGAGCATGAGATCTGCCCTGCCCGTAGCGACGAGGGCGTGTCCGTAGGCGTCGGACCAGCCGCGGCTGCCGCTGGCGGTCCGGCTGAGGCGCCGGAAGGCTTCTTCGCGGCCGTGCTCCTCGAAGCTCGACGCGTCGGTGAAGGAGAGCAGGCTGCCAGCGAGCGTCTGTGCGTTCGAGACCCTCGTGCGGCGGCCGTTGCAGTAGCAGCCCTCGCCCGCGGCGGCGCAGACCATCTCGTCGAGCGCGGGGAAGTAAGCGGCGCCCACCTCGCAGGTCCCCTCTATCTCGAGTCCGATCAGGACGCCGTACAGGGGGACGCCCCGGACGAAAGACTTCGTGCCATCTATCGGGTCCACGATCCAGCGGTGGCTCGAGCCCACGCCCTCCTCTGCTCCGTACTCCTCTCCGACGATGGCGTGGCCCGGGCACCTGGCCCCGATCCTGGCCCGGATAAGCCTCTCCGCCTCCCGGTCGGCGACAGTCACAGGGGTGTCGTCTGGCTTGAGCTCGGTCCGCAGCTCGTTCGTGCGGAAGTAGCCGAGGGTCAGCCGGCCGGCCTCGTAGGCGGTCCGTGCGGCGAAGTCGAGGTAGTCTCTCAAGTCCATCCGCGACACCATAGCATCGCGCCGGATAGCCGACTTCTTTGCCCTATAATCTACGCGGCTTTGTTGTCCTCCGG
>JBJMIY010000027.1:0-9489 GCA_045806605.1 Rubrobacteraceae bacterium | reverse complement strand
CACGCTGGGCGCGGAGCGGGAGGCAGAGGTGCCGCTGGTCTAGCTAACCCTCTATGCAATTGTTGGTAGGCGCCGACCACTCGAAGCGCACCCCTGGTGATCCGTCGTCAAGTCTTGCGCTGAAGCGCAACACATTTTCCGTACATTCCGGTACTAGCACACACGTGATGCCGCTCATCGAAACGGGTAAGAAGAAGGTGAACCGTTAGCTTTAGCGAGGAGGCAGACCATGATCGAGTCCAAAATAGAGGCCAAGAACTTCATCGGCGGCGAGTGGGTCCCGGCTGACTCCGGCGAGGTCTATGAAGTAACGAATCCCGCTAACCCCTCCGAGGTTCTCGGAACCACCCCGAAGTCAGGCAAGGCCGAGGCCGAGCGGGCAATCGAGGCTGCGAATGAGGCAGCTCCGGGGTGGAAGGCAACGCTCCCCGCAGAGCGCGGGGCTATCCTGAGCAAAGCCGCGGACATCCTGGAGTCCCGAACCGAGGAGCTCGCCGAGCTCATGGCGCGCGAGGTAGGCAAGCCGATGGTCGAGAGCCGGGCCGAAGTCGCGCGAGCCGCCGCCATCTTCAGCTACTACGGTTCGGAAGGCTGGCGCCTCGACGGCATCATGCCACCCTCGGCCAGGCCCGGCATCCACATATCCTCTGCGCGCGAGCCGCTGGGTGTGGTAGCCCTGATCACACCGTGGAACTTCCCCCTGGCGATACCGGCCTGGAAGATGGCCCCCGCCCTCATCTGCGGCAACACCGTCGTCATCAAGCCTGCCACGGACGCCTCGCTTGACGCGGCCGAGCTGGTGCGCGTGCTAGCCGAGGCGGGCCTCCCCGGGGGTGTCGTGAACATGGTAACCGGCTCCGGCGGAACGGTCGGCGACGCTCTCGTCACCGACCCGAGGGTGAAGGGCGTATCCTTCACGGGCTCGACCCCCGTGGGCCTCGGAATCCAGGCGAGGGCCGTCGGCAAGAAGGTCCAGCTCGAGATGGGCGGCAAGAACCCCTACCTCGTGATGGAGGACGCCGACCTTTCCGACGCGGCGCAGAAGATAACCTACGGCGCCTTCGGTTACGCAGGCCAGAAGTGCACGGCATCGAGCCGCGCCATAGTCGCCGAGGATGTCTACGACGAGTTCCTCGACGAGCTCACGAACGCCACAGAGGCCATGAAGGTCGGAGATCCTCTCGACGACGAGGTCCTGGTCGGGCCTGTGGTGAACAGGAGCCAGTACGAGAGCATCCTCGAAGCCATCGAGACGGCGCGCGGGGAGGGGCGCGTGGTCCTCGATGGAGGCGCGACCGGCTCCGAGGACGAGGGCTACTACATCTCGCCCGTCATCGTCGCCGACGTGGACAACAAGAGCAAGACGGCGCAGGAGGAGATCTTCGGCCCCGTCCTCGCCGTCATCAGGGCGCGCGACTTCGACCACGCCGTCGAGCTCGCCAACGACACCCGCTACGGCTTGACCGCCGGCATTGCCACCAGATCCTTACGTTACGCATACGAGTTCATCGCCCGCTCCGAGGCCGGGCTTGCAAACGTCAACGTGCCGACGGCGGGCCTGGAGTTCCAGGTGCCTTTCGGGGGCAACAAGGAGTCGGGCGTCGGCGGCCGCGAGCAGGGTCCAGCCGCCTTAGACTTCTACTCTTCCTGGAAGACCGTGGCCATACGTCCGGTGTAGGCGGCCAGCATCTGCCGAGGAGGCCGGGGTCCTGCGGGGCACCGGCCTCCTCGCGCTTCAGTATGCGGAGAGCCCAGGGTAGTTGAGCGCTTGTCGCTCGTTCGTATAGGATGCGTAGCTGGCATAACGTCTACCAACAAGGAGAAACGCGGATGGCGGGCAGAGGCTTGGCGAGGTTGGGCGGTGTGTGTGGGCTGCTTTTCGTGATCCTGATGGTGCCCGCCTACGTAGTCGGGTATCCGGACGCGCCGACGCCAACTTCGGGCGACGCGGAGGTGATCGGCTACTTCGGCGCCTCGCCGGACACCTTCGTACTGGCCAACGGGGTGCTCGCCGTCTTATCCACCTTCTTCTTCATCTGGTTCCTGGGAGCGCTGCACGGTCTGCTGGGACGCCTCGAAGGCGGAGAGGGGGGCCTCTCGTCGGCAGTGCTGGCGGGCGGGATGCTGTTCATAGCCCTCTCCTGCGCGGGGTCCGCCGCCGAGATCATCTACCCTGCTGCTCTGGCCCGCTTCGAGAACTTTACGCCGGACGCCGAGCCCGCCTTCACGTCGCTGGTGCTCTCGGCGTGGCTGTACCACTTCTGCCAGGTGGGTGCCTCGGTGATGATTACCGCGACCTCGCTGGCGGCTCTGGGGACGGGCGCGCTGCCGAGGTGGCTGGCGCTGGTAGGCTTCGTGGTCGCCCTGCTCACGCTCCTGCACTTCCTCTTGCCCCTGCTTGGCGCAGTGGCCGGACTCTTGTGGGTGGCGCTGGTCTCCGCGCTGATGCTGATCGGCTCGGGGAGCGCATCCAGACGCCCAGCCCGCTAGCTCCGCTCAACGAAGCAGAGTCCGTAATATGATTAGCGGGTGCGTGCGAATGGTTTCACTCACGTCAGCGTCCACGCCTACGACCTCGAGGAGTCGGCGCGTTTCTACAAGGATTTCTTCGGTATGGAGGAGGTTCCCTCGCCGGACTTCTCCTCCCCCGTACGCTGGCTAAGGGTGGGCGACCTTCAGCTCCACCTCTTCCTGAGCGAGGATCCGGCGCCCGCCCGGCACCACTTCGCGCTAGACGTGGACGACTTCGAGGCGGCGTACACGAGGGCGAACGAGACGGGAGCCCGCGTGGAGAGCGGCAACTACTCGACCGTAAGGGAGCTCCCTGACGGTGCCGTCCAGATGTACCTGCGGGACCCTGCGGGCAACCTGGTAGAGATAAACTGGCCGGACGTCACGACGCTCGATCGCTCCGTGGTGACGCACATAGAGAAGGTTCCCGGCGAGCCGGACGCCAGGCTGTATTAGCACGCTGGCTTCGCCGGCTTGTCAGCCTGAGAAGGGGGTGAAGGCTTCAGCGTCGGTTGCGCCCTCTACGTACATCGCCTCTCCCAGCCCGGAAAGGCTCATCGAGGCTATGAGGGTGGTGTCACCACCCGAAGTCCTCGCCGAGGTACTCGTAGAGTCTTTGGTTGTGGGGCTCGAAGAACTCCTCCAACCGTCGCCTGAGCGCGGGGTCCATTCTTCGCTCGTACTTGCCCGCATTGCGTTTGTCGCTGAGATTCGAGGCTTCGGGCTCCCAGGAGGGCAGATCGAGGGAGTCCAGGACGAGCTTCAGGGTCCCCTGCGGGTGCTCGAAGAAGTCCTCGCTCTTCAGCACGAGCATCTGCTCCCTGTCGAAGAACCTCGACCAGCGCACGAGATGGTCTACGTAGATGTTCTGGGACAGGAATTTTCGGTGCGGAGCATCGAAGCAGGCCTCTACGAGCTGTTCGAACGTTCGGGGCCGCTGCCGGTTCTTCGCCCCATGATGGTAGTCAGAATACACCCTGTCTACCGGGTTTCGCAGCAACGCTATCAGCCTCGCTTGCGGAATGATATCCGCCATCCTCTCCGCGGCGTGGGGATGGAACAAGTAGCCCGGGGTGCCCTCTCCGGTGATGGTTCTCCGCCCGTTCTCCTGCCGGGAGGGCAAGAAGCACTGACGGTACCACTCGATCCCCTCGTCGAAGAGAAGATCAAAGAAGTGGGGCTCCTTGAAGACGGCAGGTACGACCTGCGGGTGATTGCTCAGAAGGTGGTAGAAAAAGGTCGTTCCACACTTCGGAGCCCCGATGACGACGAAGTCGGGTAGCGCACCCGTTTCCGGCTCGCCCTTCGCGGCGCGAAGCTTGTTCTTCGACCAGAATAGCTCCTGCTCCGTCTTCTTGGTTCTCTTTACCTGTTCGATCTGCTCGGATTTCTTTGCCCCGCGCTTCGCAGCACGAAGCTCCCTTTTTATGTCAGATAACTCTTGCTTCTTGTCTCTGAGCCTTTTCCTCTGTTCGGGTATGCGTCTCTGGGTGTTCTTCGAGCTCTCGGCTTGGTTCTCGTGCTGCTCGGTATCCTCTAGCGCGCCGCGCGTGATGCTGCCCTCCGAGTTCAGGAATGCTTTCACGTCCCGCGCTATGTCAAAAGCCTCGTTGAATCGGAAGCTCGGCAAGCAACGTTCCTTTTCCTGAGTCCCGGCCGGTAGCCAGCGTGCATAAAGCTACAAAGGCTTCACCAGGTTGTCAAGCAGCGGGAAGATCGAAGGTGGAGCTAACCCTTCGTACACGGTCGATCGCGGTATCACCACGCTGTTCGTCTGTTGGTTTTGTGTCGAGCACAGGTTCCTGAAGTGGTGCGAAACTGCGGGCAAAGAAAGCCGGCCGAGTCTTAGAGAAGATTGCGTTGCCCGGAGCGAAACGACTGTTTGCCAGGTTCAGACCCTTCGTCGGTAGGAAGCCGAGAGCTGCCCAGTTGGAACCGGCTCGTCCGGTGGGCTGGAGTCCCTGGAGCGAGCTCGCCGATGGCGTAGCAAAGGCCGGGGTTGGGTCCGGATGCTGACGGAGGATAGGGTGGAGAAGGAAGATTGAGTGGGTCTTTCATCTGCGCGTACTCGTAACAGGAGCTGCGCCGGGACCGGGCCTCCATTGTGGGATCGTCTGTATACAAGACAAAAAGGGCCTAGCGTGCTTACAAGCCAACCGAAGGTCAGCGTGCTCATTACATCGATACGCCGAGCAGACCGCGCGTGAACTGGAAGTCGGTGTTGCCCGCCGCGAAGAGCCGCGGCGTGTACTCCCTGGAGGCGACGGCGGCTACGGCGCTGAGCATCCGATCTGCCCAGGAGGACGGGTCCTCTTCGAGGAGCACGTCGAGGTCGTCGCCGTAGCTCCGTAGCGTCCCGGGGTCGGAGGAGGCCTGGAGGAGTGGGATCATGCGGTGCGCCTGCAAGGGGCGCCCAGCGACGTGGGCCGCCATGATCTCTACCCCTGTCGCCCCGAGGCCCGTCGCCGTCTCGACCCAGTGGTTCGTCGGAGCCTCCATGACGTGAAAGCCCGGCTCGCGTACCGCTTGCCCGTAAGCCACGGTGTTCTTCACCACAAGATCCCCGAGTACGCGTTCCAGATAGACCGGAGAGGAGAGCATAGCCGCCGTCTCCGGGACGACGACCGTGCCTCCGGCGCCGACGACGGCCCGAGTGGCGCGCGCCAGGCTCAGCGCGGCGGCGTCGGAGAGGGGGCCTGACGCGTAGAGACCGAGCCTCAGAGCGCCGAGCCCGGCGGGCTCGTGGGTGAGCTCGCCGGCGTCTTCGAGGGTCTCGGCGAACCAGTCTTCGACCTTCTCGACGACGCTATCTATCCCGCCGTCGAGCTGGACGCTGGCCCAGCCGAAGCGCGTTGGATCCAGGCCGCGCTCTCTCAGGAAATTCTCGAAGTAGTCGTTGTGGGTCTTCTCACAGCCGTGCTCCAGGAGGAGAGCGAACCGGACGGTGGGGTTGGCGAGGTGGCCGAGGACGGTGCGGGAGTAGATCCTCTCCGCCGAGCCGGCGGAGACGCCGCAGCCCTCGGTGTGGGGGAGGGCGACGAAACGGGTAACCTTGCCTCGCGTGGCTTCCCGCTCGTTGAGGCGGTCGGCGATGCGGCGCGCGATCTGGCCCGAGCACAGGCTCGTGGGCATGACGAGCCCGATCTGATCCGCGACCGGTCCGCGTTCGGACGCGATCGCCTGGAAGGAGAACTCGAGCTCTTCGTCGCCGGTCTTCACCGGCAGGGGCTCACCGTCAGGCTCGGGGGCGTTACGGAGCTCTTCCAGGTTCTCGGCGCTAGTCTGCTTCCAGTCGCGCCAGATCGAGACCTGGGAGTGTCCGGCCCTCTCGCCGACGGTCTTTTCGCCCGAGGCGGCGTGCAGGGTGCGCTCGAACATGTCGCGACCCAGCTCTTCCATCGGGGTGCCGTCGAGGTAGGCGCCAGCGTTAACGTCCATGTCCTTGGAGAGGAGGTCGTAGCGGCCGGTTGTGGTGACGACCTTTATGGTGGGGACGAAGGGGAAGTTGGTAATGGAGCCGTTACCCGTAGTGAAGAAGATCATGCTTGCTCCGGCGGCGACCTGCCCGGCGACGCTCTCCAGGTCGTTGCCAGGGCTGTCCATGAAGTAGAACCCGCCCTCGCCCATCCGCTCGGCGTAATCTATGACGTGGTCGATGCGTACGTCAGGGTCTTTCTTCCTCGCGGCGCCGATGGACTTTATGGAGATGTTGTAGAGCCCGCGGTAGTTGTTCCCGCCGGAGGGGTTGTCTTCAGCCGTGTGGCCGTGCCAGCCTACTCGCTCCTTGAACCGCTCGACCGTACGGAGGAATCGGCGAGCGGTGTCAAGATCCCTCACATTTCGCAGTACGTAGCGCTCGGCCCCGATGAGCTCGTCCGTCTCGGCCAGGTTCGCCGCGCCGCCGTTGCGCACGATCTCCTTCGATACCCACCCGACGAGCGGGTTCGCCGAGACCCCCGAGAAAGCGTCCGATCCCCCGCACTGCAAGCCTATCTTCAGCTCCGAAACAGGCTCCTCCGTGCGCCGCGCCCCGTTTACCTCCTCCAACCACCCGCTCACCACGGACTTGGCCCGCTCCAGGTCGGCCCGGAAGTTACCTTCGAGGCTCATGAACTCGTGGGGCACGTCTTCTATGGGGTAGCTGTTATCCTCCAGGTAGGAGCGGAGCATCTCGTTGGTGACGGCCTCCTGGCCTCCGTGGTCGAGGGAAAGCACCGCTCCCACGTTGGGGTTGACCATGAACCCGCTCAAGGTGCGCAGCAGGAGGTCCAGGTTGTTCGGCGTGCGGTCCTCGCCGCCTTCGGTGTGGGCTACGCAGACTATGCCGCTCACGTTCTCGCAGGCGTCGGCGACGCCTTTCATCTCCCACTCCAGCGCCCTCACGAACCCTGTGAGCCGCGAGGTGACGCCCATGACGACGACGTAGTTGCGCGTCCCGACGCCACGGCCCGCGCCGCGCCGGTACCCCATGAAGGTGCGCGGCTCGTCGTAGGGTGGAACCTGAGCACCAGGCCTGAAGGTTTCCTCGTCCAGGACGTAGGCCTCGAGCTCGGCGTCGCGGAAGTTGGGCTGGCCGGGCAGATCCAGCCCTGCTCTGCGGTACCCTCCCGGAAGCCTGCCCCCGCCCTGGTCGTGGGTCCCTTCGGGGTCTTCGTCCC
The DNA here is from genome assembly GCA_045806605.1 of Rubrobacteraceae bacterium. Taxonomy (GTDB): domain Bacteria; phylum Actinomycetota; class Rubrobacteria; order Rubrobacterales; family Rubrobacteraceae; genus JALYGY01. The sequence continues at coordinate 2,320 of JBJMIY010000027.1, read as the reverse complement.
CGTCGAGCCTCGGGGAGGTCCCGTGGCGCTCGCGCAACACGCGCAGGATCTTCTCGTTGCACGCGTAGTCGCCGGGCTCGATGTCCTTCGTTGCTTGCCCGAACGTGAGGCCCCACGAGAGCAGGTCCTCGCCCTCGCCGATCCGCTCTACGGCGAACCGGTGTCCCTCGAGGACGGTGTGGGGCACCGTGAACTCCGAGCCCTCGTGCGCTACCCGCGTTCCGGCTTCGATCCTGCGCGTGGCTATCGCCACGTTGTCCCCTGACGCGGGCAGACGTCCAACTTCATCGAACGTGAGTCGTTCGCTACCGGCCATGAAAGATCACCCTCCCGTCGTTCCTGATAAGACTCGTCGTCGCAGCCAGTGTATCGCAGTGTGAGCCGGCCCTACGGATGGTAGCTCGCTGGCCGGGTCCCTGGAGGTGTGGGCGGCCCGGCAGACCTCTGGGAGAGGCGCCGGTTGTAGACGCGGACCATGTTCTCGGCCCACTCGCGCGCCGGGAAATCGCCGCTTTTCTCGAAGCGCACGAGCCAGTCGTCCGGGTCTTCGGCTCGCACGACCAGGAACGCCGCCTCCTGTTCGCGTACGGCGAGTCTCCCTTCTACCTGTGGTTCGATGCCATCCATCCCTATCAGACGAGCACCTTCACCTTGCCGCTTTCGACGACTACCTCGTAGCGGCGCAGGTTTATGTTCGGGTAGGCCAGGCACCGCCCGGTCGGCACGTGGTACTCCAGGCCGTGCCAGGGGCAGACGACGACCTCACCGTCGTGGACCCACTCGAAGCGCCAGTCGTTCTCTGCCCTGGAGACGAGCGTGCCTAGAGGCGGCTTGCCCTCGCAGAGGGGTCCCGTCTGGTGCGGGCAGACGTTGGGGAGACCGTAGAGCACGCCGCCGATGTTGAACACTCCGATCTGGCGCCTCCCGATCTTCACGACCTTCTGGCTTCCCTCCGGGAAGTCCGAGACGTCGCCGACCACGTGTTCGCTCCTCTTGCTTTCAGTCATTGCTCCACCAATTCACTCGACGCCGGGAGGTGCGCAGCTCATAGTCTGCCAAGCGCCCTCCACAGCTCCTGGGAGTTCTGTACACCATCCGCACTATCCGCCTCCTGCCTTGCAGGAGGCCCGAAGCGGTAGGTGATGTCCACGCGAGGGCGGCCCTCGGTCTCGTCGCGGCTTACGATTATCCGCTCCACCAGGAGCTTAACGAGTGTGCGGCGGTTTGCAAATGCCTCCTCGGTGTCCTGCTCGACTTCCGAGAGGTTCTCTCTGAGGGACACAAGCCAAGCCTCGGTGCTCTCCGCCACCATCCTGAGAGTTCTCATGGATTGCGAGAGACCCCGGTAATAGCCGGGGTTTCTTGCCTTGCTGATTATCAACCCTTCCTTTTGCCCTAATTCACCCACCTTCGGAGTAGAGGAATTCCCGGTAGTACGCTGTAGCAACCTCCTCCGTCCTGACGGGCCCATCCCTATCGGGACGGGGGAGCGGGCTTCTCGGGACGCCAAAAGTTTGCGTGCTCGGCACCCGGGTTGCGTGGATTCGTTGCAAGCGGCGCGACTTGATACCGCCGAACTTCTGGAGAATTTCTCAAGAATCATTCCTGATTTACGCCCGGTTCATCGCGGATTCATCGCCATCGGTTAGGGTGCCCACTCTAGGGTCGGGGCTATAGGTGGGTCCATCCTATAGAGCAGACCTCGCCCCTAGATCATTGCTCCCGGGTGTCCTCCTCAACTTTGGCACCCGGGAGGACTATCCCCCGAAGATCCTACGCCACCAGCTCCGCGCCTCCTGGCGCTCTGTGGCTTGCTGAGCATCTGTGGCTTCACTTACCTTCAAGTATGGCTGCTATCACGGTGGCTATAGCGGGGATGGAAGCCGTAATTATGCCTCCTATTAACCCCCATCGGCCCTCTTGCCTCGAGGTCCAGACTTCTTCAGAGCCGCTCACTTCCTTGCCTTCCGGCGGCACTTTTGGTGTTCCTATGATTCCCACACGTCCCAGAGCGTTTCCTAAGAAGGCTCCGCTCATGAAGGCTAGCGACCCTGCGGTACCCCAGATCAGTGCTCCGACTGCATAGACGAACCCGATTGATAGCACACCCGGAGTAGTCTCCGACCCCCTCAAGTAATAGATACTGGAGATGCCCCATCCTGCCCATGCGGGCAAGCCTGCTGCAAAGATTGAAATTTCCAAGGCGCTTCTACCACCACGCCGCAGCCATCGGTGCGGCGAGCTAAACCACCGAAGGGAGGGCCTTTTGGTTGACCCAGCCCACAACCCAAACAAAAGCGGAACAAGCGCCAACGGTGCC
>JBJMIY010000026.1:0-6290 GCA_045806605.1 Rubrobacteraceae bacterium | reverse complement strand
CATACAACGTCACTACTCCACGACCCTCACCAGGTAGCCCTCGCTGGGCGGCGCGTAGTAGAAGCCCGCGTTCCGGGCACCGAGGGCGGTGTTGACGATGATCGCGCCTCCGTGGTAGTCGAGCACCTCGGAGGTGTCGGTAAACTCTACAGAGACGACGTCGTAGCCGGCGTAGCGTGCCTTGAGGTCGCGGGTGATGAGGGTGAAATTCTCCCGACCGCGCGAGCTGGTGTCCACGACTAGCTGCGCGGACCGGGCGCCGTCAGCCTCGGACGAGGTCTCCTCGAGCAACTCGTAGCCCGGCACCCCTTCGGGCCGCTCGAAGCCCCCCACCCGGATCTTCGCGAGCACCGCGGAAGCCTCCCGTCTCCCCTCATCGAAGAGCCCGGGCGCCGGGCGCACTTCGGGGGTGTCGAGCGCGCTGATGGGTCCTTCACCGGCACGCCACACGAGAACGGCGGCGAGCGCCGCGAAGAGGAGGAGAGTCGCCCCGCGGAGCAGGGCCTTGCTCCGGAGGGGCGATCTCAGAAGGATAGCTTAGCCGGAGAAGAAGCCGGTCGTGTCCCAGACCATGAAGACGCCCTGGCTCGTCGGGTCGCCCGCGACGCTAATCAGCTTCCAGCTGTGGGCGGCGTGCTCGTTGATAGCCTCTTGAAGCGCGACCAGCGCGGCACCCTCCCCGCCCGGCAGCGGGACGTACTCGGCGAAGTAGCGTTCGTGCTCCGGCTTGCCGTGGGCTTCCCTCTCTCGCTCGGCCATCGACCGACCTCCTGTGTCCGCTGCAGATAGCTGGCTCCAATAATAACTTTCCAGGGCCGTGTGTGCGAGTTCGAGCCGCGGCGTTTCGCCGGCTCCAGGTGTGAAAGGATGAACCATCCGGCTTGCACGATGTATTAGAATAGTTAGGTTGGAGATTTATATAGAAGTATATAAGAGGAGTGTTTGATGTCCGAAACGTACGACGTTGTGATCGTGGGCTCCGGCCCGGCGGGGTACACGGCGGCCCTGTACGCCGCTCGGGCGAACCTCGACGTGCTGGTGTTCCAGGGTTTCGAGGTCGGCGGGCAGCTCATGCTCACCTCTGACGTGGAGAACTACCCTGGCTACAGGGACGGCGTAATGGGTCCTGAGATGATGGACGACTTCGAAGCCCAGGCGGCCCGCTTCGGGGCGAAGATGCGCCACGAGAACGTCGAGAGGGTAGACTTCTCCGAGCGCCCGTTCAAGCTCTGGGCCGAGGGCGAGGAGGAGCCTACTCTAGCCAGGTCCGTTATTATCGCTACGGGGGCCAAGGCCAAGTGGCTCGGGCTCCCCGGGGAGAGCCGTCTCATGGGCCGCGGGGTTAGCGGCTGCGCCACCTGCGACGGCTTCTTCTTCAAGGACAAGCGCGTCGCGGTCGTCGGGGGCGGGGACACGGCCATGGAGGAGGCGCTCTTCCTCACCAAGTTCGCCGACGAGGTGCTCCTCATCCACCGCCGCGACGAGTTCCGGGCGTCCAAGATCATGCTCGAGAGGGCGCGCAAGAACCCCAAGGTCACCTTTCTCACCGACACCGTGATCCAGGACGTCCTTGGCGAGAACTCGGTCGAGGGGATAAGGACGAAGAACCTGAAGACGGGAGAGGAGCGCGAGATCGAGGTTGAGGGCTTCTTCGCGGCCATCGGCCACGCCCCGGCGACCGGCCTCTTCAAGGACCAGGTCGAGATGGACGAGGGCGGCTACATCCTCCAGAAGGAGCACACTATGACGAGCGTGCCTGGCGTCTTCGCCGCGGGCGACGTCTCGGACAAGCGCTACCGCCAGGCCGTCACTGCCGCCGGCGACGGCTCCCGCGCAGCCATCGACGCCGAGCGCTGGCTCGAGGAGCAGGGCGAGGCCGAAGGGGCAGAAGACCCTGCCGTCTGGTTGGCCGCGAAGGACAAGGACGCGGCGAGCCTGTAAGCTCGCGCGTAACCCACGCCTCCGGCGCCGGCGTTACTTACCGCTCTTCAGGTAGCTCTCGAACTCGTTCCAGGGGAGAGTGTTTATGACGTTCTCCTTCTCTACCCACGCGCGGCGGGCTTGGGAGATGCCGAACTTCGCGAAGCTCAGAGCGGTCTCGTCGTGGGCGTCGGTGTCTATGGTGATACGGACGCCTGCGTTTATGGCTTCCCTCATGTAGGGGACGGAGAGGTCGAGGCGGTCGACGTAGGCGTTGTGCTCCAGGGCCGTGTTCGTGGCGGCTGCCTCTCTTATGAGGCGCGAGACGTCCACTTCGTATGGGTCGCGACGGTTCAGGATGCGGCCTGTCGGGTGGCCGATGGTGCGGACGTAAGGGTTGTTCATCGCCCGGATTATGCGCTCCGTCATCGCCTCCTCACCGACGTTGAACGAGGTGTGGACCGAGGCGACGACGAAGTCCAGCTCGGCGAGCAGGGCGTCCTCGTAGTCGAGGGAGCCGTCCCTGAGTATGTCCACCTCTGAGCCGTTGAGGAGGTGTATCTCGCCGTACTTCTCGTCTGCTCTCCTCACCGCCTCGATCTTCGCCTTCAGGCGCTCCGGGGAGAGGCCGTTCGCCACCCTTAGGCTCTGCGAGTGGTCGGAGAAGACCAGGTAGTCGTAGCCGCGCTCGATCGCGGTCTCCGCCATGCTCTCTATGGTTCCCTTGCCGTCCGACCAGTTCGTGTGCACGTGCAGGTCGCCGCGCAGGTCGGAGACCTCGATGAGATCGGGCAGCTCGCCTCTCTCGGCGGCCTCGATCTCCCCCGTGTCCTCCCTTAGCTCCGGCGGGATGTACGGCAGCCCGAGCCGCCCGTACAGCTCCTCCTCGGTAGCTACGGGCTCGTAATTGCCTGTCCCTTCCTTCGCCAGACCGTACTCCGAGATGTTTATGTCCATCTTCACGGCCCGCTCGCGCAGGGCGATGTTGTGGGCCTGGCCGCCGGTGAAGTGGTGCAGGAGCGAGCCGAACGCCTCGGGCTCGACTATCCGGAGGTCTATCTCGACCCCGTCGCGCACGATATAGACCTTCTTCGGCCCGTGGGCGAGGACCTCGTCTGCGAACGGGGCGTCGGCGAAGGCGTCGGCGAGCGACCCCTGGTCCGTGCTCGCTGCCACGACGTCCAGGTCGCCTATGGTCTCCTTCTTGCGCCTGAGGGAGCCCGCGACCTCGGCTTCGATGGTGGAAGGATGTGAGCGAACGAACTCGAGCATCTCCTCTCCCAGAGCGGTCGCCGTGTCGAGCAGCATGCGACGTTCCTGGGCGTTGTAGGTGCGGGCGGCGCGCAGGATCTTCTCAGCGCTCTTCTTCCCGAAGCCCTTGAGGGAGGAGATCTGGTCCTCCTCAAGCCCGGCGAGCTCCTCGACGCTCACGACGCCGAGCTCCTTCCAGAGGGTGTGGACCGTACGCGGCCCCACCCCGGGTAGGTGCGTCATCTCGACCAGGCCGGTCGGTATCTCCGCGAGCAGGTCGGCGAGGATCTGGGGCGTGCGGTCCTCGGCGAGGTCCCGGATCACCTCCGCCGTCGTCGGGCCTACGTGAGGCAGCTGCGTGAGGTCCTCGACCTCCGTTACCGGGCGGCCCAGAGCCCCCACGGACTCGGCGGCCCGCTGGTAGCCAAGGTAGCGGTAGTACTCCTCGCCCTTGATCTGCATGAGGGTCGCTATATCCTCGAGGGCGCGGACTATCTCTCCGTTTCGCAACTTGCCTCCTAGCTCGTAGGACGAACCGGTCCCAACACTAGTTTACCGCTCCGCTCCGCAGTTCCATCCCAGGATAATCCGCGCCGGCCCTTCACTCGTGTCCCGTGTAGAATCGGGCACCATGCCGGGCTCGAACATAGAGGCGGTCGTCTTCGACCTCGACGGGGTGATCGTGGACTCCGAGCACGTCTGGGACGCCGCCCGCGAGGCTCTGGCGCGCGAGCGCGGCGGACGCTGGCACGAGGGGGCGCAGCAAGACATGATGGGGATGAGCTCCGTCGAGTGGTCGCGCTACATGCACGACGTGATCGGCCTGAAGGACCCTCCCGAGGAGATCTCCGCCGAGGTCGCCAGGCGCCTCGAGGCTACCTACCGCGAGGAGCTGCCGCTGATAGACGGAGCTACCGAAGCTGTCGCCCGCCTCGCCGAACGCTGGCCGCTGGCGGTCGCCTCCTCGTCGAACCGCCCCATAATCGACCTGGTCCTGGAACTCTCAGGACTTGACCGGTTCTTCAGGGCGACGGTCTCCTCCGAGGAGGTGTCGCGCGGCAAGCCCGCCCCCGACGTCTACCTCGAGGCCGCACGGCGCCTCGGCGCCGACCCGGAGAGGAGCGCTGCCGTGGAGGACTCCCGCAGCGGCATCCTCTCGGCCAGGGCCGCGGGTATGCGCGTCGTGGCGATCCCCAACATGCGCTTCCCGCCCGGCGAGGAGGCGCTCGCCGCGGCGGACGTCGTCATCCCCTCCATCGGCGAGCTCACGCCGGACGTCGTGGAAGGGAGCGAGCTCCCGCGCGCGTGAGGCGGTGCGGTTCGGACCTCTAGATCTGTACGACGGCGAGCGCCGCCAGTCCGCCTGGCGTTCGGGAGACTTCATCCCAGGTCGCCCCCGCGTCGGGGCTGCGCAGGATCTCGCCGTCCCCGAAGCCGGCAAACAGGGCGCCGGACGTCCCCGGGTCGGCGGCGAGGGCGTAGGGGAACTCCCTCAGGCCCTCCAGGAGAGGCTCCCACCGTCCACCGTCCCTGCGGCGGTAGATCGCCGCGTCCGAGAAGCCGCTCCCGTGCGCCTGATAAGGGCCGGGGGCAGCCGAGGTGTAGATGAGAGAGGGGTCCTCCGAGTCCACGGCCAGTCCCCAGACATAGTGGAGCCCCATCCCGTCGTCGGCTGCGCGCCAGCTATCGCCGAAGTTTCCGCTCTCGGCGAACCCGCCGCCGCCCGCTTCGTAGAGCGCCTCGGGGGATGAGGGGTGCGCGGCCAGAGAGTGGCAGTCGGCGTAGGCGCCGGGCCGCTGGTCCTGCCAGGTCTCCCCTCCGTCGGGGCTCCTCAGGATCCCGCCGAGCTCTATGCCGGCCACCACGAGGTTGGGGTCTGTATAGGAGAGAGAGATCGCGCGCACGTGCGAGGTCCAGGGGCGGGGCGGGAAGCTCCACGTTGGCGCGGATGGTAGGTTCCTCAAGCCCTCCAGCTCCCTCCAGGAAGCTCCGCCGTCGCGGCTGACGAACAGAGCGCTCGGCTCCGTGCCGGCGTAAAGCGCCCCGTCAGCGGGGGAGACCGCCACGGCCGTGACCCTCGGGTGCTCGACGCCAGGGAGAGGCTCCCAGCTCCTTCCACCGTCGGTACTCTTGAACAGACCCTCGTCCGTGGTGCCGATGTAGAGGGTGTCGGGATCGTTGGGGTCTACCGCCACGCACCGCGCGCCGCGTCCCTCCAGCGTCTGCTCGACCCTGCCGTTCTCCACTATAGTCACGGCGCTGTCCGCGGCCGCATACAGCCTGATCATACCTGGCCACCTCTCTCGATACCGCTTCTCTCCATAGTTACGAGTATGCGGCAGGGATGTTTCCAGAACAAGCGGCTGTCGAGCGCGAGCGGATAGAATGCTTTTCATGCTCAAGACGCTGCTCGATACTCGCGCGGAGATGTTTCAGAAGATAGCGGACCGTCTGACGCTCGCGGCAGCCATCTGGCTTGCCGCCGGACTCGCGTTCTCGGCGTTCGTGGTTTGGGCATTCGCGGAGCTGGCGGACGAGGTGGTCGAGGGTGATAGCCGCCGGTTCGACCGGGCCGTCCTGCTCTGGATCCACTCCAGCTTCCCCGGGTGGCTCGACGGCCCGATGCGCCTCGTCACTGCTCTGGGCTACTACTGGGTCGTGATCCCGCTCCTCGCTGTTGCGGTCCTCGCCTTTTACCGCAAGGGCTGGAAGCTCTCCGCCATCCTGCTTGTCGTTTCGACCTCGGGGAGCATAGTGCTGACGACCGTACTCAAGGCGATCTTCGAGCGGTCGCGTCCCGAGCTCTTCGACTCTGGGTACACCGCCTCGTTCTACTCGTTTCCGAGCGGCCATGCTACGCTCGCGGTCGGGTTCTACGGGACGCTCACCCTTCTCCTCGCCTACCGGTTGCGCGGCTATGCGCGGTGGCTCGTGGCGGCCTGCGGCGTCTCGCTCGTGCTCCTGATCGGTTTCAGCAGGCTCTACCTCGGGGTGCACTACCCGACGGACGTGCTGGCCGGGTACCTCGCCGCTCCGCTGTGGCTGGTCTTCGTCGGGGCAGTCTACCTCGCGTGGCTCTCCGTCCGGGGCTTGAGGGCCGCAGAGTTGCACCGGAAAGG